>DASVRY010000487.1:0-7451 GCA_036388395.1 Chthoniobacteraceae bacterium | reverse complement strand
CGAGGCTGCGCTTGTGAATATCCGTCGCATAGAAGCAAGTCGCCGCCAGCACCGCGGGTTCCATCGCTGCGCGGAAAGCAAGGTGCCCGCCAATGCACATCCCCATCGTCCCCAGCTTTCCCGTGCAACCCTCATGCTCCGCGAGATACTTCAGCACCGCCCGAGCATCAGAGTCGTAGGCCGTGAGCTCCTTTTCCGTCTTGAGAGCGTTCCCCCGTTCCGTCCCCGCAGCGTCGTAAGCCAATGCCACTCCCGGCGCTTCGAACTCGTGGTAGATCTCCGGTGCAGCAACGAGAAAGCCATTCCCGGCGAGCCACGCGGCCGTCCGCCGGATCGGGCCGGTAAGCTGATAAATTTCGGAGAAGAGTAAAATCCCCGGATACCGCCCCGGTGCCGCCGGCCGGAACAGATGCGTGCGCATCGGCCCGGTCGAAGTCTCAAGGTCAGCAAACTCCGGCTCGCGAATCGTCATCGTGGCTTCAATACCCCGACATCCACGTGCCAGAAAGGACAAAGGCCACGAGGTTGCCACCCACGCTGGTGGGCAGTCCACTGCATAGACTCCCGGTCACCGCGTGCTTCTAACTCTGCAACGAAGAGGCCGAACAGTCACGCATCGAGAGCGGCGGCGGCGTGGGAATCCGGGGAGCGCACTCGTCCCGAGTGCTGGCGAAGGCGTCCCGCCTTCGCGAACTTCCATCGATGTACCCAGCCGTTGCGCAGCGATAAGGGAAAGTTCGGTTTCCGCGGGACGCGAAAACCAGCACTTTGCTCGCCCACCCTGCAACCTCCTAGTCCCCTCCGCCTCCTGGGACGAGCGCTCCCCAAACCCGCCGCCGCACAAAGGCACGCAGGCGTCAGTCTCAAGGAGTCACCACAGCCGGAGCCGGCTGGTCCACCCTCTGCCACAGACGATACGAAAGGAGGCCGAGGAGGTCACCTTCTTCGACGTCGTGACACTTGAGGCAAGCAGCAGTGGCGCGGAGCGCCCCGACCATCACTGCGTCCTGCGGGAGCGCCTGGGGTGCCATTCTCCGTTCTACTAGCGCCTTCAGCTGAGCGGCGCTCCACGCCCTTGAAGGCAGTGTCTCGAAAACCACAGTTCCGCCCGCTCTGATCTCCTCCAAGGCCGTGGATTCGAAAGATGCCAGTTTCCTTGTAGGAAGCTTCGCGATTGCATCCTTCTCAGCAGGCTTTGCGGGATCGGTCGTGTGAACCTTCGCAATATGCGAGTTTCTGAGCTCGTAAGCCACCGGAGTCTTATGTTTGAGGAGACTAACGAGCGTGATCTCCCTCACGCTAAACTCCGCCTTATTTATGGCAAACATGCGACCGTGGGCGAGAAAATTACCTGGTCTAACAATCCGCTCCATCCCAAAGCCTTTGCTCTCCACAAACCACTCGACGTATCGCTGATGTACCCGTTCCAGTGTAAGCTCTTCACCGGACTCGCCAAGCGCGCCGGCGAGCGTCAGGATCACTAGAGTAAATACAGCCACCGTTCTCACGCTGCTAGACTGGAGCCCTCACACCTCGCGATCAATAGCGATTCTTGGGCACCTTGGTCGCTCTCTCATTCTCACCTCTTCATGACACTCGGCCAAGCCTTCAAAGCCGACCGAGAAGGCTCTGAAAGACAGCGCGATAAAGAGGAGATTAAGCAACCCGCCCGCCGCGGCCCAAAGGTAAGAATCTTCAGCCGAGGGTGACTCACCCGGGCCGGTATACCCGGTAAAAGCAACCACGTAAAAAATGCCATAAGCGCGCCACAACGCGTAGACGCCGCACACAGCTATCACCAGGAGAGTCCCAGCGCGGCAACGGCTAATCATGTGCTTGTTAGGTTACACCGATCCGGATCGGTGCTCTAACAATCGCAGGTGAAGCTACTTCTTCAAGAGGCCCTGCCAGCTTAGCCAATCGGTGAAACGCTCGATCCAGCCGTCGGTTGGTTTATTCTGGATCTTCATTCCGAAGCCGTGCCCGCCCGTGGCGAAAAGATGCAGCTCCGCGGATTTCTTCGCGCCGATCCACTCGCTGTAGAGTTCCACACTGTCCCGGGCGAGGCCCATGGGATCATCCGTCGCGGCCAGGATGAACATCGGCGGCGCATCGGCGGGAACGCCATTGGTGCGGTCGACGAGCTTTGCTGCAGCGTAGATGGGAGCCACGAAATCTGGGCGACTCGCTGCAGTGTAGTGATAGGCAGCGGCACAGGCCACCGTACCACCCGCGGAGAAGCCCATGATGCCGATCCGCTTGGGGTCCACACCGTACTCCTGCGCGTGTGCGCGGACATGGCTGATCGCCGCCTGGCCGTCGCCGCTCGCCAGTGGCACGATCGTTTTGAACACAGCGGCTCGCGATTCCCTCGACCCCATCTCTTTAGCAGGATCGTCAGTCTTCGTCTCCACCAGTCGATAGCGCAGCACAAAACTAGTGATGCCTTTGCCGGCCAGCGATTTGGCGACGTCCATGCCTTCGCTATTGATCGAGTGCATGTGAAAGCCGCCGCCCGGGGCGATGACGACCGCGGTTCCATTCGCCGAGGCAGGGTCGGCAGGGACTACCGTCAGGGTTGGATTGACGACGTTGACCACCATCGGACCACCCCATGAAGTCGTGGCAATCTCCCTTTCCACTTGCGTCCAGTTCTCGGAACCGGGAGCAGGTCCCTCGTAGATGCGCACCACCTTTTCCTGGGCGCTGGTGTGAAGATGGAGAGCGAGGAACAGAGCTATGCTGAGGGAACGCATGACGAACTGTGGCGCCGAGGCCGCTCGTTTGACGACTCCAATTAGCGCCTCTGCACCTTCCGTTTCATGAATTGAAGGGTCGATATGCCACTGCGGTCTTGCCTCTACCTCCCAGCTAGGGAATGATCTCTCCCACACATGAAGCTTTCCAAACGTGGCGAGTATGCTTTGCGCGCGCTTATTGATTTCGGCATCGCGCACGAGCTTGGTCGCCCGATTCTCAAGGTCACGGAACTCGTGGAGAAAGAGCATTTGCCGCTGAAGTTCCTCGAGCAGATCCTTACCCAGCTCAAGGCCGCGGGCTACATTCAGACAAAGCGCGGCAAGGAAGGCGGCTACTTTCTCGCGCGGCCGGCCAAGGAGATCAGCCTCGGCAAAGTCATCCGACTGATCGACGGGCCCCTCGCACCGATTGCCTGCGTAAGTCAGACGGCTTACGAACGTTGCACCTGCCCGGACGAAGCCCACTGTGGGTTGCGGATGCTCATGCTCGATGTGCGGAATGCCATCGCGCGGATCCTCGATCGATATGTTCTTGGGGACATCGTGGAGATCACGCTCCGCAAGCTCCGGCGCGATGGCGTGCCCATCCCCTTCATGGTGGAGAAGCTCCTCCACTCGAATCCCGGCGCGCCTTCCGTGACGACCTTTCACGACGGGCATCCGGAAGGCGGCTTTCTCGCCGAGTTGCTCCAGAGCAGTCCCGTCAAGCAGGCGGCGGCGGCGCCGGCCTCTGCGCCGAAGCGGACTCGCTCCGCCACAGGCCTGGCAAAATAGTTCTTGTTAATCTCTACCGCTCTTGTAGAGGTTGTGCCGCTGCTTAACCGCAGCAATCAGCCGACCGGCTCTCCCGGAGGCTCAAATCTCCTCACTCGAGCGCACTGACCGGATCTCCGGAGGTTGCTTCAAAAACAACCACGAAAGATCCATGCAATACTCCACATCCGGTGACGCCCACTCGTCGCCGACCCGTCACTCCTCACGCCTTCGCCGCCTCGGCACGGCGACCGCTCTCACTCTCGCCGCGGGCGCAGCTTTGATCGGCCAGGCGAGCGCTGAAGACAACAGCAATGCGCTCGTCGAGGCGCTTGTCCGCAAAGGTGTGCTGACCGACAAGGAAGCCGCCGCCATCCAGGAAGATCTCTCCAAGGACATCGCGGCGAGCTCCGCCAACAAGATCAAGCTGAGCAACTCGATTACCGAACTGCGGCTCTACGGGGATCTGCGGCTTCGCTACCAATACGACAACAAGGACCTGCAGGCGAACCCCGCCGGCGTCGGCGTCAACAACAACCTCGAGGCCCGCAGCCCTTCAGGCAATCAGCAATCGCGCTGGCGCTTCCGCCTGCGGTTGAACGCCGAATTCAAGCTCGGCCCCGACTTCTTCGGCGGCGTCGAACTCCAGACGGCGCAAGCCTCTGATAGCGGCATGCAGACCTTTGAAAACGGCTTCGATGATTACAATATCTTCATCAGCAAAGCCTATCTCGGCTGGAATGCGACCGACTGGCTAACCGTTATCGCGGGCAAGGTGCCAAACCCATTCTATACGACGGAGCTGATCTGGGATACGGATATCAATCCAACGGGATTGGTGGAAAGCATTCAGTTCCACAAGCTGTTCACATCGACGGAAGAAGGCGGTCTCTCGAAAGACGGCAAGAGCGTGCTCCCAAGCAAGACAGTGGAACCAAAGTGGGAGCTGACGCTGAATGCTGGCCAGTTCATCTTTGATGATAACATTGAAGGCGGCGGCAGCGACAACGGTGCAACCCGCGACAACGACTCCACGACGGACGCCTACCTCTTCCAGACGCAGCTCGTGGGTAGCTATAAATTTGGCAACGACCTGAAGGTCACGCTCGCTCCGGGATGGCTGACTTATATCAACGGCTCTCTCGGTGGCCTGCAGAATGCGAATGCCTTCCAGGATAATGCGAACGTCTCAGGCGCCACGCGGAACCTGAATCTCATCCTCTTGCCAGGTGACGTGGCCTTCAAGGTGAGAGGCATCAAGACGAAGCTGCTCTGGGATTTCTCCTACAACATCGAAGGCCGCAAACGTGTCGAAGATATCTATGATCTCGTCTCGCTCCGCGGCTCCACCGACGACGGGATCACGGATCCAGACGACTTCGACAAAGGCCACAGCCCGCAGGACAACGTCGCGTTCCTCATCGGTCTGCAGTTCGGTGAGAACAAGAAGAAGGGCGACTTCTCCTTCCTCGCGAATTACCGGCAGACGGGACTCGGGGCAGTTGACCCGAATCTCAACGACTCGGACTTCGCAGCTTCCGAGCTGAATACCCGCGGCGTGAAAGTAGGCGCGGCTTACAACTTCACCGACTTCTTCGTCGGCGCGATCACCTACCAGTATGCGTGGAATCTGCGCGACCATCTCGTGGGCGGCGAGGCTACGGGCGGCAATGCCATCGCGGACTCCAACGTGGTGCAGATCTTTCAGGTCGATTTCAATCTGAAGTTCTAAATCGCCCGGGCTTCTGCCCGTCACCCGTCCGGCGCTGACCTTGGCGGCGCCGGACGCGGTGGGGTGGGCGGGAACTTTTCTGGAGAAACTTCTTGCGGCAACCCGCCTAAGCACCTAATCCCTACGTATTCACTTCACATTACGTCACTAAAGATGAACACCAAACCTTCAACAGGCAATCTCTCCTCAGCCGATGTCGAAAACGCCTCCGCCTGGATCTCGGTGGTGGCGGAGAAAGTGAACACGATGCGCTTCGGCGTCGTGCAGATCGTGGTCCACGATTCCAAGGTCGTGCAGATCGAGCGGACCGAACGGACCCGCTTTGAAGTGCCCCGGAACGGCACCAACGACTAACTCCCCCCCAGCCACGCCTTTCCCACCGCCGCCAGCGGAGCTCCTCACACAAACCACCCGCGCACGCCACCAGTTCACCGGAAGCGGAACGCAACTTCAGCACCACCTAAAATTACCTTGATGAAACTTCACCGATTCCTTTTCGCCATTACAGCCCTCGGGCTGGCGGCACTCACCTCCACCGTCTCCGCACAAAAGGTAGAGCTGCTCAACGTCTCCTACGATCCCACGCGCGAACTCTACCAGGAGTTCAACACGGCCTTTGCCAAGCACTGGAAGGCCCAGAGCAAGCAGGACGTGGAGATCAAGCAATCCCACGGCGGCTCGGGCAAACAGGCGCGCTCGGTCATCGACGGATTGCAAGCGGACGTTGTGACCCTCGCCCTTGCGGGAGACATCGACGCGATCGCGAGCAAAGGCAACCTCGTCGCGCAGGATTGGCAGAAGCGGCTTCCACAGAAGAGCTCGCCCTACACCTCGACGATTGTCTTCCTCGTGCGGAAAGGAAATCCAAAGGGCGTGAAGGATTGGGATGATCTCGTGAAGCCCGGCATTCAGGTGATCACGCCAAACCCAAAGACCTCGGGCGGCGCTCGGTGGAATTACCTCGCCGCGTATGAATTCGGCCGCGTGAAGAATGGCGGTGACGCGGCGAAGGCGAAGGCCTTTGTGGGTGCGCTCTTCAAGAATGTCCCAGTGCTTGATTCGGGCGCACGCGGTTCGACGACGACGTTTGTCCAACGGCAGATCGGCGACGTCCTGCTCGCTTGGGAGAATGAGGCCTTCCTCGCGCTGAAAGAGTTCGGCGCGGACAAGTTCGAGATCGTGGCGCCGTCGATCAGCATCCTCGCGGAACCTCCAGTAAGCGTGGTGGACAAGGTGGTGGACAAGAAAGGCACCCGCGCGGTGGCCGAGGCTTACCTGAAGTATCTCTACTCCGACGAAGGACAAGACATCGCTGGGAAGCACTTTTACCGCCCTACGAGCGAGAAGGCGGCGGCGAAATACGCGAAGCAGTTTTCCAAGATCCAGCTCGTGACGATCGACGAGAAATTCGGCGGCTGGGCCAAGGCGCAGAAGGAGCACTTCGACGACGGCGGCGTGTTCGATCAGATCTATCAGCCGTAAGCGGCAGGTCGCCGCACCGCATCCGATTCATCGCACCATGATCCTCCGACTTCCACACCGCGCGCTCGTGCTGACTGCAAGCCTGGCAATTTTCACCGCCACCGCCGCTGACGCTGCGAGCACTCTGCTGAACGTCTCCTACGACGTGACGCGCGAGTTTTACAAGGAGTTCAATATCGCCTTTGCCAAGCAGTGGAAGGCCACGGGTGGGGAAGAGATCACAATCAACCAGTCGCACGGCGGCTCTTCGAAGCAGGTGCGCTCGGTGCTCGATGGTCTCCAGGCGGACGTGGTGACGATGAATCAGGCGACCGATCTCGATGTGCTCGCGGCGGGGAAGCTCGTCGCGGCGGATTGGACGAAGCGCTTCCCCAATGGCGCGGCGCCTTACACCTCGACGATCGTCTTCGTGGTGCGGAAGGGAAACCCGAAGGGGATCAAGGATTGGGGCGATCTGGTGAAGCCAGGTGTGCAGGTGATCATTCCCAATCCGAAGACATCGGGCAACGGCCGCTACTCCTACCTCGCCGCTTGGGGCTTCGCGCTCCAGGCGGGCGGCGGGAAGGATGCGGCGGCGCGCGACTTCGTCGCGACGCTCTTCAAGAACGTGCCGGTGCTCGATACCGGCGGACGCGGTGCGACCACGACCTTTGCCCAGCGTGGCATCGGCGACGTGCTGCTGACCTTTGAGAATGAAGCGGTGCTCACGGTCAAGGAGCTCGGGG
>DASVRY010000486.1:0-8776 GCA_036388395.1 Chthoniobacteraceae bacterium | reverse complement strand
TCTCTGGCTCTGCGACTACGGGCCATGGGTTGGGAGCCCCATTGCGGCGACCTACACCGCACGGATGATTGAGAGCGCCGCCACTGTGAGGTGTCGCTGATCGTCAGGTTTAAAGAACATGGAAGCGGCGCCCGACCTTGGCTGTAATGAGCGCCTGAGAATAAGGCGCACGCAACCCAAAAGCCGGAGCCATTAACTACTACTGAACCTGATCGCTTGAGCGAGGAGGGAAAGCTGCCACGCTTTCTGACACCTGCCCGTCACCGTCTACACAAGATCGATTCGCGCGTTTAGGGACATTTGTGCGATCTTGATATTGGAGACGGCGGTTGCGCGAATGAGTCCATTATTCGCACTGCCGTCGCCGGAGCCGAAGAAGGTGCCTTTCACAGTCAGCGCTCCGATTGAAAAGGCCTCAACGAAACCTGTGCGATCTCCGTCTTCCGTTGCGATATCGCCGTTCACGGTAAGGGAGGCAATCGTCGCCCCAAGCGAGGATTCAATGTCGGTAGCGGATCTCAAATGACCGTTGAAATCTCCCTTCACGAGGATCGCTCCCGTGTCCCCACGGAGCAGAGAGATTGCCGGAGATTCACCGTTGACCACGCCGGTGGTGAAACTCAGGGCGGTGAGCTTCTTCACTGCCAGCGTCTGGAGATTCGCGTCTCCCGCGTCGAACTGTTGAATGTTGCCTTTGATCGTCACCTTTCCAAGGTCGATGTCATTCTCGCCGTTGTCCGAAGCATCGATGACTACCTTGTCAGCCCGCCCGTTGCCGTCCCCGAGCTTTTTCGCTGTGATGGTAACATTCGTGCCGGCAAAGAGGTCCGCGAGTCCCTCTGACTTGATGAAGCGCAGGCTGAAGCCATTAACACCGGTTGCACCATTCTCGAGGCCGGCGGCTGTAGCCAGGTCGCCATTGGTGCCCTTGTTCGTTTTAATGGTGATCAGATCTCCATCAATCTCCGTAAAGGAAATAAGAGCGGCGGGAGCGATGCGGGCTTCTAGGGATTCGATCATGGTAAAGGGTGAGAATTCGGCGCAGCGTATGCCTGATGGGGAGCGCTGACGCAATGGCATTTTCTTTAAAGAAGAGGCGTCTTCTCCATACCCGCTTTGTAACCCTGCCTCGTAATCAAACGGCACAATCGGGCGCTCCGTGGAGCAGTGTAACATGCTTTGGCTACAGGATGCGAGACTGCCCTGCTAACCCTGCCACGCTAATCCCGGGAACCATGGCGGATGGGGCCACCAACCAGGTCTGGCCCTGATCCACTCCGGCCAATAATCAGACTGCCCAAGCTCAGGCGACCAGCGCCGCGGAAGAACATGTAGAGGAACAGGAAGACGACTGCCGAGCATTACCTCGCGTGGTTGGAGACTCAGGAGCCGAGAAAATCGGCAAGTTCATCGCGGATGCAGGATGAGTTGAATCGCCTCCGGCCAGGCCGCTCTTAGTCAAGGACCGCAACCAAGCCCGCATCCAGCAATGGGAGCGGGCTTTTTCGCGTCCCCCAAAGCAGGATGCTCGGAGGGCCTAGAACAATGGGGGTTTAGAGGCCAATACGCGCGCGCGTGAGGCGATACGACGGACCAGCAATTTCCCCGAAGTACGCGCGCGCGGGAGGACAAGGATGCGGAGCAGTTCTTTCAGCAAGGGAACACTAGGAGGCCCGTAGCAAGGGGCTGGTATCGAGCGAGAGCATTCATCATCTGCGCCCATCCCTTAGCAGCCGCGGTGCGTTGTCGAGTTTCCGAACACGTATCGCGCGCACGCGAGGCGTTCTCATCGTAGCGCGGGTGCCTCTGACGCGCCGCGGTCAAAGCTGTACCGGGCCTTGCTCCCACGGTACTCGATGTAGGCATGTCCACCTCCTGCGCGTCGCAGAGTGGCACCGGATCGTTTCTGTCAATCGGCGTAACCATTCCGGCCGCAACCCACTTATCGAAGAGCGTGGCGTTCTCTAGCATCGCGCACGCGGCTTCACGGCGAATGAGCATTGGTGGTCTAAGTAGGCTCCAGGAGGGCCGCAATCGTCCCAGATTACGCTTGGAGACGTTGCGAGACCTGAACGCGTAGTGCCAGCCCTCGCGGATAAAGAGTGAAGAGGTTTAAGGAGTTTTGACAGCAAGTGCGCGCACGCGCGCGCGAGAGGGAAGCGCGAGAGGTAGCCTTGCTCCGTGCGGCAACCTTGCCAGGACCTTGACATCCGTGAGCCATCTTGGGCCGCCGGCGCAGTTGGAACCCAAATACGCGCGCGTGCGAGGCACGGTTAATCCTTGGGGTTTCCTTGGGGGAGTTCCGATGCCACTTACGCGCGCCTAAGTGGGAAAGGGCAGATAGGCGGGGGGCACAGACTCCGCTCCGCCGGCTCCCTGATCCTTAGGACGCCATTAGGGTAACTTCCTTTCTGCGAAGTACGCGCGCGCGAGCGACAGCCGCTGACGAGAGACCGGTTTTGCCGATTTCCCCAAGTTCCCCGGGAGGTTTGTACGCCGATGCAACAGTGCAGTGGATGCTGATGAACGTGTCTTGCACGGGAGCATAGCGCTGGCGCTTCCGACGAGGGGTTTTTGCACTCATATCGCGCGCGCGAGGTCCTATCGGCAATAACGCTTGCTCTGTCAGCAAGGGAGGAGGCGCGGAACACCATAAACGTCCAAGAAGTGTCCAAGCCGAGAAAACGTAGCACTCGGTCATTTTCGTGCATTCTATGTAATCCCCTTCTCTTCAAACACTTATGAAGAGAGCCGGCAGACGGGTTCGAACCGACGACCTGCTGATTACAAATCAGCTGCTCTACCAACTGAGCTATACCGGCAATTACTGTGGAGAAGTGCCCTATTCTGCGGGCGTTTGCAACCCATTCTATACCGTGATTCTATACCGCAGCATTTTCTGGGTGCGGCTGATGATGGAAATACGGGCCTCACCTTGGCCAGGAGGAAAAGCCGGATCTTATTCTTTGCGACGTGATGATGCCGGAACTCGACGGCCATGGCGTGCTGCAGGCTCTGCGAGAGGACCGCACGATTGCGGGCACGCCGTTTATCTTCCTCACCGCGAAAGGCGAAAAGCGCGATCAACGTGCGGGAATGAACCTCGGCGCAGATGACTATCTGACCAAGCCCGTCACCGCGACCGACTTGCTCGCGGCGGTCTCGGCGAGGCTTGAGCGAGAAGGGAAACGCCCCAGCGGAGATTTCGCGCCAGACTTCAGCTCCTCCACGCCGCTGGAAGGACCTCTCGGGCTCACCCCACGCGAGGCAGAGGTGCTGCTGTGGGTGGCGCAGGGAAAGTCCAACCCGGAGGTTGCCTCGATCCTCGGCGCCGCGGAAAAGACGATCAAAGTTCACCTGAGCCACATCTTCGAAAAGCTCGGCCTCGATGATCGCCATGCCGCAACGCTCGCGGCCCTCGAGATCCTCGCGCGGCTGGCCACGACGAGTCCGGACGGGCCGCTGTCGGCGTCGGTGGCCTGAGAGATTGGTGGAGAGCTCGCGGAAGGCGCCTGCTCCCCGGTTTTCAGCAGAGTCGCACCGGGGCCACAACGAGGGAGAGGCATACATAATTACCCTAAAAGCCATATGGCACGGGATGAGCTGATAAAGAACTCGACTTTCTTGCTTCACCTCTTCAAACGATCCCCGCGCCGTGCCGCACTCCCTCCTCTCCACCATCGCCCGCTGGCTGCTCATCGCCACCCTCGGGCTCGTCTCACCGACGGCACTTTTCGCCGCACTGAACTCGCAGGAGCAGGCAGTCGCCAATCTTCTGGTCAGCGCTTCCGGCCAGCAGCGCAATGGGATTCAGCTCGACCCAATCCTCGCCAAAGTTGCTCGTGAACGTGCGGCCGACATGGCGCGGCGCGACTATTTCGGCCATGTGAATCCCGATGGTTGCGCGGCGAATTACCTCGTCGTGCAGGCCGGCTATCAGCTCCCGAGCAATTACCCCACGTCGAGGTCTTCGAATAACATCGAATCCATCGCGGCCGGTCGGGACTCTGCGAGCGCGGTCTGGAACGACTGGATGGGCTCCAGCTCCCACAAGTCGCACTTGCTTGGAACGGAAGGTTTTTACACCGAGCAAACGAGCTACGGAGTCGGCTACTTCTACGACGCCGGCAGCACCTACAAGCACTACTGGGTGGTGCTGACCGCCCCGCCATCGGCTGGCGCGGATCTGAATATCACGGCTCCGATTGCCGGAGCATCGATCAACGGATCACAAGTCGCGCTCGCCGGGCGGGTGAGCGGAAACTCTGCGACCGCCGTGCAGTTTCGGGTGGAGAACTCCGCGGGCAATAGTTCGTTCCGCCCAGCCACGGGTGTGGCGAGCTGGAGCGCGGTCGCCACGGACCTGATCCCCGGCTCGAATACCCTGCGGATCCGAGTGCTGAACGCGACCGGCAACGTGCTCGCCGAAGCGACTCGCCCCGTTCGCTACACCGTCTTGAGCCCACTCACCGTTTCGGTTGAAGGCAACGGCTCGGTGACTTCCGGTTTCGCCGGCACGACTACCCGCGAGCTTGGCCGCAGCTACACCGTGGTCGCACAGCCAGCGGCGGGGCAACTCTTCGCCGGCTGGAGCGGCTCGGTGACGAGCAGCCGCGCAGCTCTCACATTTACCATGCGTGAAGGCTTCGTAATCAATGCGCGGTTCGTTCCCAATCCATTCGACGGACGCGACGGTGCATACAATGGCCTCGTGCAGACCACCGACGGCGCCGCAGTCGGCTCAGGTCTGGTGCGGATGAAGCTCAACACCAAGGGTGCCTTCAGCGGCCGTCTCCTGCTCGGCGGAGCAAGCTACTCACTCAAAGGTCGGTTCAACGGCGACGGCTCGGCCACCTTGACGATTCCCCAGGCGGGCAAAGCTCCGCTCACCGTCACCTTGCAACTGGATCTCGCCGCCGGCACGGGCGCAGTCTCCGGCAGCATCACTGATGGCACTTTCACGGCGAGCCTAAACGCCGGATACGCTCCCGCTGGCACCGCCGCCACGCCCTCTCCGATGGCCGGACGTTACACCGTCGCCATTCCCGCAAACCCCGAGACCTCCAGCAGCAGCCGCCCACAAGGCACCGGCTACGCCACACTGCAGATTGCAAAAGACGGCACGGCCAAGCTCGTCGGCTCGCTGGCTGATGGCCAGGGTTTCACTCAATCGATCGCGGTGACCACCGACGGCCGACTGCCCCTTTATGTCGCCCTTTACAGCGGCTCTGGATCGCTCAGCGGCGAGCTGCTTTTCCAGGAGACGGAGGATAGTCACTGCGCCGGGTTGGTTCGCTGGAACAAGCCCGCGCAGCCCGGCTCAACCCTTTACCCCGAAGCCTTCTCGACCGTGAACGGCATGTATGGCTCACGCTACATCTCCCAGCCCGGTTCCGCCGTCCTCGAGGTCGCGCCAGTCGAGGCGAATGCGCAGTTGCAGATCGCCGGTGAACTCGGCGCGGAGGTCATCCAGAGCGCCACTCTCGAAGAGAACAATCGGGTCACCGTTGAAAAGCCTGTCCTTCCCGGGATCGGGGTGAAGATCAACGCCGCTGACGGCCGGTTCTCCGGTTCGTTTGTTCACCCAACCGGCGGCCAGAGCCGCTTCCGTGGGGTTATCTTCCAAAAGAAGAATGCGGGGTTTGGCTACTACCTTGGAGCCACGGAGAGCGGACAGACGAGCTTCACCGCGGTGCAGTGATCATCGGGCGGACTGGTGGTGAGGACGGGCTGCTGCTCTCCCTCTCCGTCTTCATCCTCCTCCTCGCGCGCCGAGCAGCGCGCGCACTCAGCAATCAGCGGTCCTTCGACCGCGCCTCAGGCCCGGATGGTGGACGAGCCAAAACCCTCGCGAAAACCTAGCAAGGCGGCAGCAACGCATTGGCGCGCTTTATTAAGAGACACAAAGAAGATTGTGAAATATTTCACAAGCCGTCGAATCTATGCTTAAGTGATAAGCGAATCGTTACCGGCATTATGAAAATCCATCATCGCAATCTCCCTCGCGTCGTGATCATCGGAGGCGGCTTCGGCGGCCTCGAGGCAGCCAAGTCGCTCCGCAAGGCGGATGTCCGCGTGACGCTCCTCGACCGGCAGAATCATCACCTCTTCCAGCCACTGCTTTACCAGGTCGCGACCGCGGCGCTCTCGCCAGCAGACATCGCCGAGCCGCTGCGCCACATCGTGCGCAAACAGGAGAACTGCGAGGTGATCCTCACCGAGGTGCAGCACGTCGATCCCGCAGGCAAGCAGGTCCTGACGACGGATGGCGCTGTGGATTACGACTACCTCATCGTGGCCACGGGCGCGCGGCATTCCTACTTTGGAAAAGCTGAGTGGGCAGCGTTCGCTCCCGGCTTGAAAAGCCTCGACGACGCGCTGGAGATCCGCCGCCGGATGCTGCTCGCCTTCGAGCTGGCCGAGAAGACGCAAGATCCAGCCGAGCGCAAAGCTGCGCTGACATTTGTGGTGATCGGCGCCGGACCCACAGGCGTGGAAATGGCGGGCGCGATTTCGGAAATCGCCCGAGTCACGCTGGTCCGCGATTTTCGGCATATCGATCCATCGCAAGCTCGCGTGATTCTGCTCGATGCAGCGCCACGAGTCTTGCCGACCTTCGTCGAGGAGCTCTCCGAAAGTGCGCGCCGCCAGCTCATCGATCTTGGGGTCGAAGTGCGCCTCGGGGCGATGGTCGCCGATCTCGATGCTGAGGGCGTGACGCTGAAAGACGGTGAACATCTCGCCGCGCGAACTCTGATCTGGGCCGCCGGCAACGCCGCCTCGCCACTCGGCGCGAGCCTCGGTGTGCCGCTGGATCGGCAAGGGCGCGTGATCGTAGAGCAAGATCTCAGCATTCCGGAGCACCCGGAAATCTTCGTCATCGGTGACCTCGCACACTTTGTCTCGGAGGAAGGTCGTCCCCTGCCCGGCCTCTCACCGGTGGCGATGCAGCAAGGACGCCACGTCGCGCGCAATATCCAGACCCTGATCGCCGGCGGGTGGAGCGCGCCGTTTGCCTACTTTGACAAAGGCACCATGGCGACGATCGGGACGCATCGCGCTGTCGCAGATGCAGGCTTTATCCGCTTCTCCGGCTTCACCGCCTGGCTGGCGTGGCTCTTTGTCCACGTGATCTTTCTCGTGAGCTTCCGGAACAAGCTCATGGTGCTGATTAGCTGGGCCTACGTGTATCTAACCTTCGGCCGAAACGCGCGCCTCATTACCTCGCGTGGGCACAGCGACGGAGCAATTCCTGGGAAGCCAGGTGTCGCGGCCGAGCTCCCCGCGACAGTAAAACTGTAGCGTTTCGCCCCGCAGGCGACGAGCGTTCATCTCCTGCGATGTTGCCCACCCGGAGGTGTGCAACGAGAGGTCGGAGACATGTGCTCCCCACAGGGACAGGGTGGCCACGCGGGCTTCATGGGGAGCACAGACCTCTGGTCTGTCGCGGCGGACCTCCCGGTCCGGTGCACCGCACATCGAGGCGTTCTCGTCGTGGAGTGAGCCCTCCGCCTCTTATGAAGATTCCGCGCAGCACTCCTCAATTCAGCTTTCCGATCACGAGCCCTGCGCCTCTTTGCTCACGGCCGGATCTCGATCTCAGACTTCCGATTCCAGGAGTTTGGGCGCGGGCGAGAGGAACTGCAGCACCCCGGGCAGAACCTCATACGTGATCGGGCAGGAACCAATTAGTTCGCCGTCGGTGTTGAAGCGCATGTGCGGCTTGCTGCGGATCTCGATCTTGCGCGCGCGGCGGAAAAGGATGTGCTCGCTCTCGAGATGACGCCCAAAGAGCGTGGCCGGAGCCAGCGAAGCAAGGGCACGCAGACCCGATGCCGGTAGAACGACGAGATCTGCAAGCCCGTCGTCGATCTCCGCGGTCGGTGCAATCGGGAGGCCTTTGGCTACGTAGCGCCCATTGGCCACAACAATATTGTAGGCTTGAACATCCAGCCGTTCACTGTCGTCGAGAATGATCTCCGTTTGAAAATCCTGCAACCCGGAGAGCGCTTCGACAAACGATCGCGCATAGCAAAGCGGTCCCCATGTGTCTTTCAACTCCTCGGTCATGACGTCGTTCACCGACGCGCTGAATCCCCCGGCCGAGACATTGATCATGAACCGCGTGGTCGCCGTCTGCGCGCGGATCACGTCGATGTGGCGAATGTGCCCAGCTCGGATGACCAGCAGCGCTTCATGTAGATCGGCGGGCAGCTCCGCCGTGCGGGCGAAATCATTACCAGTGCCGAGCGGCAGGAGACCCAGCCGGGCGCGGCTGAAGTCTGGAGCGAGACCGTTCAGCACCTCGTTTAAAGTGCCGTCCCCGCCGGCGGCGATCACCGTTCGCGCACCGTCTGCGAGAGCCTTGCGCGTGAGCTGAGTCAACGCACCGGCTTCCCGGCCGGAGACGATTTGCACGCCCGGCAGTTGGTCTTTGATCGCGCCGACGATTACCTCCCGATCCCCGACAGAACCCGCTGCGGGATTGAGGAGGACGGTGGTGGATTGAAATGGCATCAGGGGACTCCTGAGGAGCAAAACGGCACCGCGTAGGTGAATGGTCGCTCCGACACTGCTTCTCTTTCCTCAGCGCCTCCGCCGACTGCCGCCCCCGAAAAGTCCGCCCAGCACGCCACGGATGATCTCGCGACCCACAGTGCTGCCCATGGTGCGAACGGCGCTCTTGGCCATCGACTCCATGAGCCCCTCGCGCTTTCCGCCGCGGGGGCCGGTGCTTCCAAAAAGAATCGAGCTCAGCGGGTTGTCAGCCGCTGGG
>DASVRY010000485.1:0-8907 GCA_036388395.1 Chthoniobacteraceae bacterium | reverse complement strand
GGAGTCGACGCGGTGTGTGGAGTCCTGCGGCTAGTCGAAAGTAGCACTCGGAGGAACTCGCATAACACCGCGGATATTCCGTAAATACGCCATACCGTATGGCTCGCACGTTCCCCCTCCTGCTGCTCCTGATCACCGGTCCTGCCATGGCGCCTCTGGGCGCGGCTGAGACAAAAATCGGTGACCACACCTTCACCTTGCCGGATGGCTTCGAGATCGAGCTCGTCGCTGGACCGCCGCTGGTCGACCGACCCATCGCGGCTGCGTTCGATGAGCAGGGACGGCTTTACGTTCCAGATTCCTCCGGGTCGAACGATCCAGTGGAGAAGCAGCTTGCCGAAAAGCCGCATCGGATCGTGCGCCTGGAGGATTCCGATGGCGATGGACGCTTCGACAAGAGCGTGGTCTTCGCGGATAAGATGATGTTTCCGGCCGGTGCGATGTGGCACGACGGCTCGCTCTACGTCACCGCGCCTCCGAGCATCTGGAAGCTCACCGACACCAACGACGACGGGATCGCGGATCAGCGTGAGGAGTGGTTCAAAGGCGGCACCTTGACCGGCTGCGCGAATGATCTGCATGGTCCTTTCGCGGGTCCCGACGGATTCATCTATTGGTGCAAGGGCGCCTTCGCCGAACAGACGCACGAACGCGCCGGACGCCCGCCGATCAAGGATCGCGCGGCGCACATCTACCGCTGCCGGCCAGACGGGAGCGAGCTGGAGGTGATCATGAGCGGCGGCATGGATAATCCCGTTGAAGTGGCCTTCACCCCGACTGGGGAGCCGATCTTTACCGCGACGTTTCTCGACCTGTCGGGCGCTGGCAAACGCGATGGGCTCGCGCATGCTGTCTATGGCGGTGTTTTTCCGAAGGTGAATGAAGTCACCGACGGCGTTCCGCATACCGGTCCATTGCTCCCGGCGATGACGCACTTCGGACCGGGCGCTCCGAGCGGAATCTGCCGCACCGAGTCCGCCGGGCTGGGAGAAGAGTTCCGCGGCAACTTCTTCGCGACTCTCTTTAATTTGCACAAAGTCACGCGCCACGTGATGGAGCCGGCAGGCGCCACCTTCCGCACGCGCGACAGCGATTTCGTCGTCTCCGACCGGCGTGACTTTCATCCCACGGATGTGCTGGAGGATGCCGACGGCAGCTTGCTAATTGTCGACACCGGCGGCTGGTACAAGCTGTGTTGCCCGACCTCACAGCTTGCTCGGCCCGACGTGCTCGGGGGAATCTATCGAGTGCGGCGGAAAGGCGCTCCTGTGGTGGCGGACCCGCGCGGACTTCAACTCACGTGGACAGGTGCGAACGCTGAGACGCTGGTCTCGCGACTCTCGGATGCGCGCGATGCCGTCGTCAAGCGCGCCGTCGGAGATCTTGTGCGGACCGGGGAAGCCGCTGTGGAGCCGCTTCGCGCGTTCATTGCGGGGAACGCATCTGCCGCGGCCCGACAGCAGGCGCTCTGGGCGCTGTCGCGAATCGGCGGTGCACCCGCGCGCGCCGTCGTCCGTGAAGCAACTGCAGCCTCGGATGAGGGTTTTCGGATCAGCGCGGTCAAGATCGCGGGACTCTCGCGTGATAAGTCAGCGATGGAGCCTCTCCTCACGATCCTGGCTGCGAAGGAGTCGCCCCTGCATCTTTCGCGTGCAGCCGCGGAGGCGCTGGGTCGGATCGGCGACGCTCGGGCGGTGCCACCGCTTTTCCGCACGCTCGCGGCTTACCCTGAAGACCGTTTTGTCGAACACACCGCGATTTTCGCTCTCATCGAAATCGGCGATGCGGCCGCAATCGCACCGTTCGCCCGAGGTGCGGAGCCCGTCGCCGTGCGCAATGCTGCCCTCATCGCTCTCGAGCAGATACCGGGCGCGAGCACCCTCGTCCCACAAGAAGTGCTCCCGCTCCTGGCGCACGAAGACGCAAAGCTCCGGGATACAGCCAACTGGATTGTCGGGCGCCATCAGGAATGGGCTAGAGCTCTCGCGGAGTTTTGCGCAGAACGCTTCAAGACCAACTCGATCACGCCTGGAGAGATTCGAGGCTTTGAGCCCGCCCTCGCGCGAGCTGCGGCCTCTGCCCCGGTGCAGGAATTTCTCGCCCACACCTTCCGTGACGGCAGCACGGCGGCTCGCGGGATGGCGCTGCGGGTTATGACTGAGGCGAAGTTGCAGACCACGCCCAAAGAGTGGGAGGCGTGTGTCGTGCAGGCTCTCGAGAAAGGTGGCGAAAATCTGCCTCTGGCTCTCGCCGTTGCCCGCGAGCTCGGCTCAAGAAAGGGTGGAGCCCCAACCCTTGCTACTGGGTTGCTCCGCATCGGCCGCGACAGGAACCATGCGGCTGAGTTGCGCCTCGGAGCGCTGGCCGCACTCCCGGCAGACGCGCTGAATAGTGATTCGGAAGTCTTCGGCTTTCTCCTCGCGCACATCCAGCCCACCCAGCCGGCAGGTATCCGCAGCACCGCGACGAGAATTATCGCGCAATCGAAGTGGGAGCCTGCACAGCGCGAACTGTTGGCCGATGCCATGGCGCAGGTCGGGCCCCTCGACGCAGGGAAGTTGCTCCCAGTCTTCGGGGCTGCTCCGACGGAAGCGCTCGGCCAACGCCTGCTTAGTGCGCTCTCCAATTCACCCGCGCTTTTCAGTCTTCAGCCGCAGGCCCTCAGCGCCGTCTTCGCAAAATTCCCGGCCTCGCTTCAGCCCCAAGCCGAAGCGCTCCTTGCAAAGCTGAGCCTCGACACTGCGGCGCAAAAACAGCGTCTCGATACAATCGTTGCCGAGCTGCCCGAAGGTGATCTGCGTCGTGGGAGTGAAGTCTTCAACAGCGCGAAAGCGGCATGCGTGGTTTGCCATTCGATGGGTTTCCTGGGGAGCAAATTTGGCCCGGATCTCACCGCTGTCGGTCAGGCGCGCAGCGCGCGTGATCTGCTGGAGTCGATCGTGTTTCCCAGCGCGAGCTTTGTCCGGAGCTTCGAGCCGGTGACTGTCCGCACCAACACTGGTGCCGAGATCTACGGCATCCTTCGTAGCGAAACCGATGATGCGATCACTCTTGGGCTGGCTCCGGAGACGAATCAGCGCATCCCGCGCAGCGAGGTGGCAGAGATAACGCCAGGCACTGTGTCGCTCATGCCGCCGGGCATCGATCAGGTGCTCACGCGCCAGGAACTCGCCGACTTGGTCGCCTTCCTCAAAGCGACCAGGTGGGGTGCTCAGTAACGAGGCCGGCGGTTGGGTAACCAGATCCGGCTGTTTACCAGCCGAGCCACTGCGTCCCGAGCTGGATCCAGAGCGGGATGGTCAGCAGCGCGGCAAGCGAAGTGATGAGCACGATGCGCATCGCTGTTCCGGCGTCGCCGCCGTAGTGCCGAGCGAGGAGCACCGGAATCACGGCGCTCGGCATCGCCGCCTGGATAAGGATGACCCGCTGAAGTTCCACCGGCGCCGGGAGCCATTTTGCGAGCGCGAGGAAGAGGATCGGCAGCAGGCCCAGTCGTAGCGCGCAGGCTCCAATTCCGACCCCCAGATGATTTCGACCGGAGAGGTTGCGCATCTCATCGGCGAAGGTGGCGCCGGTGAGAACCAGCCCTAGAGGGATGGCGGCGGCACCGAGGCTATGCACGGCGCTCAGCGCGACGCCCGGCATCCAGTGGCGCGCTCCGGCGAAGTGCAGCGCAGCAGCAAAGAGGATGGCGAGCACAGGCGGGTTGAGCACGCGCGTGAGCGTCGGCGGGAGTTGAAAACTCCGGCGCGTGGGTGTGCTTTCATCTGCGGCCTTGGGAGGCGAAGCCTCGTGCGAGCGGCCTTGCAGCAGAAGCAAGCCAACAGTCCAGAGTGCGACTTCCACTCCGAGATTATGAATGAAGAGCACGGCGGTCGTGCGACTGTCGCCGGCTGGGGCGTCAAATAGCTTCTGCGCCAGCGGCAATGCCAGGTAGCCATAGTTATAGATCCCTGCCGTAAAGGCGAACGTGCGCCGTTGGCGCGGCTCGCGTAATCCGAAGATCGGCGCGAGCAGATAGCTGGCAGCGTAGCCGAGGACGACCGTCCCAAACCCCACCAGCGGCGCGAGGATCACGTTCCCCGGATCGTCGAGCGCCCGATTGCCGAGGATCGTATCCAGGATCAAGCACGGGTAGAGCAGATTGACGATCACTCGCATGAGGCTCGCGTCGGCCTCCGCATTCAGCCAACGGATCCGCCGGATGACGTAGCCGGCGCCGATGATCAGGAAAACCGGGGCAATCGTCGCAAGGAGCGTCAGGTAATCCATGGCGCAGGAGATTCAGCGAGCACGCGAGAAAGCATCAGCTCGCGCTCGGCAGGCAGCCAGCAAAGGCGATTAGCCCTTAGGCTTCTTGCGGCCACCTTGACCCATGATGGCGAACTGCTTTTCCATTGCGAGGATCTCGAGCTGCGTCAGGCCGCGGGGCACGTAGATCACGCCGTCCTTGATCGGTTTATCGATGATCATATCGATCACCTGATGCATGCCGCCTGCGGTCGCGACGAAGACCACGAGCGTCTTGCCGCGCTTCTCCGTACTGAGCGTGGCGAGGGCCAGGGCTCCGTGTTTGTTGAGCTGGAAGGCGCACCCGAAAGAACCGTCGGCGGCCGGCACAGGATAAATCGAGATAATATCCCGCTCAGAGATCGTGGGCACTCGTTCGGCGAAACCCGCTCGCTCTGGACTGCGAAATTTCACGGGCATCGCGAATGGCTCTCCATCGTGTTGATTGGCCTCTGCATGGAAGCGCACGGTGAGGAGCGGCTTCTTCGCAGCGCCGAGGAAAAGCAGGGCGAAAAGCGGCAGGAGAAACGGGGCGAGGCGCATGCCGGCCAGTGTCAGAAACCCAAAACCGATTTGCAACCCGCGACACGGCTGATATTCGTGCGCCATGCAATCGCGCCTTCTTGTTACAATCCTTCTCGTGTGTTCGCTCAATGCCGCACATGCATCGGAGGAAGGCGCGCCCGCCGAGAAGAAACCGGGCATGGTCTCGCGGTTCATGAATATCTTTCGTGGTGGCAAGGGTGAGGACACCAAGAGCGCACGCGTCAATGGCAAGCGGCTTGTGCTCACAATGAGCATCCAACCCGAGCCGGTGAAGCTTTCGGAAGCGAGACAGATGAAAGTGACGCTTCAGCTCCTGAACCGGAGCAGCAAGCTCCTGCAGCTCGATTTCCCGACGACCCAGCGCATCGAAGTGCTGGTGCGGAAGCCGGACGGCAAGATGGTCGAGCAGTGGTCGGAAGATCAGGCCTTTGCCAATGAGCCGACTCTCGTGGCGGTGAATCCAGGCGAGCGGCTCGAGTACACGGTGCCGATCTCCACGCGCGACCTGGTCGCGGGCCAGAGCTACACCGTGGAGGGTTTCTTTCCAAACTACGAACAGCTCAAGGCGTCGAAGACGATCACGCCCGAGAAGTAAGCCGCCTCCGCCGCGATGCAGGCTTATCAGGATCTCCTGCGGCTCGTTCTGGACGAGGGCCGCTTCAAGCCCGATCGCACCGGCACGGGCACTTACTCGGTCTTTGGTGCGCAGGCACGGTTCGAGCTCAGCCGCGGCTTTCCCCTACTCACGACGAAGAAGCTGCACGTGAAGTCCATCATCCACGAGCTGCTGTGGTTTCTGCGTGGTGATACGAATGTGCGTTCGCTCCAGGAAAACGGCGTAACGATCTGGAACGAATGGGCTGACACAGACGGCAATCTCGGCCGCGTTTATGGTGCGCAATGGTGCGACTGGCGCACGGCCGACGGGCGCTCCATTCACCAGATCGACGAGGTGATCGCCCAGATCCGGCAGAATCCTGATAGCCGCCGGCTCATTGTCACTGCATGGAATCCAGGCGAAATCCCGCAGATGGCCTTGCCGCCGTGTCACGCACTCTTCCAGTTCTTTGTGCTCGAAGGGCGACTGAGCTGTCAGCTTTACCAGCGTAGCGCAGACCTATTTCTCGGCGTGCCTTTCAATATCGCGAGCTACGCCCTGCTCACGCACATGGTCGCACAAGTGTGCGACCTCGAGCCCGGCGACTTCGTCCACACGTTTGGTGATCTGCACCTCTACGCAAATCACCTCGATCAAGCCCGCGAACAGCTCGCGCGCGAGCCGCGGCCACTCCCACAGCTGGAGCTGAACCCGGAGGTTAAAGACATCCATGGGTTCCGCTACGAAGATTTCGAGATCACCGGGTATGATCCACACGCGGCGATCAAAGCGCCCATCGCGGTATGAAGGCCATCGCGGCGATGTCGCTCAACCGTGTGATCGGCGCGTCTGGCAAGATCCCGTGGCATCTGCCGGAGGACTTCCGGTGGTTCAAGCAGACGACGAGTGGTCATGCTGTGCTGATGGGCCGGAAGACGTTTGAGTCGTTGGGAAAGCCGTTACCGAATCGCCAGAACATCGTACTCACCCGCGGGCCGGAGATTCCGGAGGTCACAACGATTCACGATCTTGGGGATCTCGAAGAAGCGGCTCGCGGTAACGAGATATTTGTTGTCGGAGGCGCAGAGATCTACCGGCAGATGGTGCCCAAGTGCAGCGACCTCTATCTAACAATCGTGCAGCGGGAAGTCAGTGGAGACACTTTCTTTCCGGCATTCGAAGATAAGTTCACTTTTGCTGGAGTGCTCCTGGAGCGTCCGGAGTTCCGGGTCCATCACTACCTCGCCAACACAACTTCCTAAAACCCACCCCCACATGAAATTTTTCGCTCTCGCCACGGCCGCCGCATCTCTCCTGATTGCCAATGCTGCTCTCGCTGCTTCCCTCGACGAGATTCCGAGAGTCGGCGGATTCGTCGTCGGAGCGCAGGCGTGGACCTTCAACAAAGGAACCCTCTTCGAGGCGATCGACCGCACGAAAGCTGCGGGGGGAAATACACTCGAAGTTTACCTCATGGGCATGAAGGTGAGTGCTGAGACGGGCGAAGTGCTCTTCGATGAGAACCTCTCCGACGAGCACATCGCGGCGGTGAAAAAGAAGTGCGAGGGAGCGGGCGTGCGAATCATCAATGCCTATATCGGCAGCAAAGCGTGGACACGCATCGGCACCGATGAGAACGCGCTGCGGAGATTCTTTGAGTTCGGGAAAAAGCTTGGCGTTCAGGGCTTCACCGGCGAGCCAGCAGAGCCTCAGTGGGACATGGTTGAGAAGCTAGTTCGCGAGTTCAATATGATCTTCGCAGTGCACAACCACATCAAAGGCTTCGAAGCGCCCTATATTGGCGGAGAATACAAGTATTGGGATCCGCGCTATACCTTTGAGCGGCTGAAGACGCGGGATGAGCGCTTCGGCATTTGTTTCGATACCGGCCATGCGGCGCGTTCCGGCCTCGATGTTGTTGCCGTTCTGAAGGCGATCGCCGGGCGCTGCCACAGCGTGCACCTAAAGGACGTCGTTGCGGTGGATCCCGATGGACATGACGTGCCGTTCGGCACGGGCGTGGTGAATGTGCGCGGCTTCCTGGAGGAATTGGAGCGGCAAAAGATCCGCGGGCACGTCGCTGTCGAGTACGAGTGGTTCACCCCGCATCTCGAGCAAGACGTGGTGAAGTGCTTCGCCTTCCTGCGGGACTGGAAGGGTGCTGCGGGAAAGTAAGCTTCGCTTGCGTCGTCGCGAGGCGAACGAGCAGAAGAGCCGGCGAACGTCCTAACGAGTAACCGTTCGACCGGGTTTCGTACGATGGTGGCGCGTTCGAGTCCAAGAGATCCCCAAGGTAAGAACTGCGAACTACGTGCAGCTTGCACCGCCAGATTCACTGGATGAGGCGATTCATAGTTTGTGCGCGGTTTTTGCCTGAATGCAGCCTCCGCTTTGCACGTAGGAAACCAACAAACTCTTAAAACTCATGTCCGATTCAAATACTCAGAACAGAGATACAAATCCTGATCCAATCACCGGCGAACCTGGCTCACATCCAGTCGGCACTGGTATCGGCGCCGCAGGTGGTGGCGCGTCCGGAGCCGCGATCGGTTCGGTCGCAGGCCCAGTGGGCACTGTCATTGGCGCCGTCGTAGGTGCAGTTGCTGGCGGCCTCGCTGGCAAAGCAACGGCAGAAGCGATCGACCCATCCGCAGAGGACGCTTACTGGCGCGAGAACCACGGCAAGCAGCCGTTCGGCAGTCGCAGTTATGATGAATACCAGCCTGCCTATCGCACTGGATATATGGGCTTCGGCAAACATCAGGGCCGTAAGTTCGACGAAGCCGAGACGGATCTTCGCTCTGAATACGAGGCCTCCGGCTCACGCTTGGGCTGGGATGAAGCCCGCCCTGCTGCACACGCCGCTTGGTCGCGGCTCGAGCGCGGCCCCCGCGCGTAGGCACGACTAAGCTCGGGCATTGCCGCCCAGCTCAGACTCACAGAGCCGCTCCTGCATCCGCAGGAGCGGCTTTCTTCTTGTTAACGTCTACTTCGCCGCGTCCTTGGCTCTCTCGTTCAGCTTGTCAAACGACGCTGTGCTCGTGAGCTTGATCGTCTCTTTGTCGCCATGCTTCACGACGACCTGCCAGCCTTCGATGGAATCCTGGAACTGCTTGCGATTGCCGCCAATTTCATAGCCGCCAATTGGAACCTTTCCAATTTTGAGGTCCTTCTCTGCTCCTGCCTTTAGGGCCGGAAACGGCTCGGAACTGCTGTGCCGATCATACTTTATCGGAGTGTAGCCCCATCGCTTGACGATCACCGTGTAACTCACAGTCCCCTCCTCCATTTCCTTGAAGGAAATATTCTTCGCTGAAACTCGTAGCGCCAGTGCTTTATCTACCTTGTCCCATTGATAGAAGGCGTCGCGGTCCTTTTCCCTTTCGAGGGTTGTCTTTTGCACCAGCACACGAAGGCCATTTGCCTCTTCCGCAAAGCCGTCAGCCGAAACCACGATCCACGCTGCCAAGGAT
>DASVRY010000484.1:0-6169 GCA_036388395.1 Chthoniobacteraceae bacterium | reverse complement strand
CAGCAGCCCATCCCGGACGTAATGAGCAAACGTCCGCAGGATCCAACCCGCCTCAGCATGCCGCCCGGTGGTGAGCGTCAACCCCTCGAGGCTGATCATTGTATCCCGGCCCCAATCCGTAAACCAATGGTAGCCAGCAATCACCGAGCGGACTTCATCGCCGGCCGCTTTCGCTCGCGCCGCATCTGCCACACGTCCAGCCGGAGTCATGATGAATTGGTCGGCAGCGAGAACGAGTTCCGCAGCTGCTCCGGCGCGGGCCTGCGGATGTGCCAGCTCCAGCAGACGGGAGCGCCGAGCCTGCTCCGAGCGTGCCGCCTCTTCTGCGCTGAGCGCAAGTAACGTCGGCCACGGTTCAGTGGAGGCGATGAGGGTAGCCGGGCGGTGAGGCGAAAGCGTTACCCCGAAATGGCCGGGACTCCATAGCTGGCCTCGCCATTCGTAGCCACGTTCCTCCTCGACCGCATAGGCCAGTTCGCGAGTGGAGCCTCCATCGTGCGTAAAGGTCCCCTGCTCGCCCTCCAGCTTGATCCGGAGCGGAGGATATTTCTCTCCCGCAGTGATCTCATAATGCGAGCCGCCGATCTGGATCTGGTACCCTTCCTTGAGCGGAGCAGCCACATTGTTCTCGTGCTCTCGGAAATGGAGTGAAGGCCTTAGCTCCAGCGCTACTTTATTAGCTCCAGAAATCAATTGGTAGCTGATGTGGACCGTATTCTGACCATGCAGCAGCAGCATGCGTTTCTCGATGACCACTCCGTCTATATCGTAACGCCACTCTGGAAGCTGCCACTCCAGTCGGAACTCCGTCGTATAGTGCCCGAACTGATTCGGCCTTTGCTCCTCGCTGCCCGGTTCCTCTCCACCAAATTGCACTAGACGTCCATCTGGGAGGCGGAGGTATTCGGCCAAATGATTGAACATCACTACTCGACCGAGTGGCGCGGGAAGCGCCGCGACGAGCAGCCCATGATATCGGCGCGAAACGCTGCCGGAAATCGTGCCCGAGGCATACCCCCCAAGGCCGTTTGTGAGCAGCCATTCACGGCGCAACGATTCGCGCGGGCTCTCTTCCGGCTGGCGGAGATTGATGCGACGGATGAGCTCAGTCATGGCGGTTTGACTCCAGCTTCGGCGTAAGGACAACCGCCGCGTGTCCGGGCAGGCGCCAATTGTCATTCGTTTCCAGCGGCGGCGTCCCAGCGCCGCCATAGCGGGGATCTTCACTCGACCAGAGTGTCTGCCAACCATGACCGACCAGAGGCGCGAGCAATGGCTCCGGTGAAGGATTCAGCTCCAGGTCGGAGCCAAGGTTCACAAAAAGCAGGCGGTGTTGACCCTCCGGGCCAAAGTATCGCAGGACGAAAGCGTCAGAACTAAAGACTGCGCCATCGAGCTGCGCGCGGCGAGGCTTACTAAAAACGGCATCCTCCCTTCGAAGCCTAAGGAGATCGCGATGCATTAGATAAGGCTCGGCGTGACGTTCCCGCTCTTTGAAGTCTAGTTTGCAGCGGAGGAACGTTTCATCAGCGCCGGGATCTCGCAAAAGGCCGACAGTCTCCGGCTGCGCGACACTGGGAAACTGCGAGAGGAACTCACAGCGACCCTTGGCGACCAACGCAGCGAGTTCCGGCTGATGGTCGGCGAAATAGTGAAAGCAACTGGTGGAATTAAACTCCTGCCCCTGGAAAAGCATCGGCGTGCCCGGCATGAGGAGAAACAGCGTAGTCATCGCCCGGAACTGGCCCGGTGCACTCAGCGTATGCAGACGCGCCCCAAGCGCTGAGTTCGCGATTTGATCATGGTTCTGGAGGAAGTTTACGAAAGCAGTGGGAGGAAGGTCCCAGGAGGGCGTGCCCCGTCGGCTCTTGTGCCAACGGTAGTGTTGCCCTTGGTAAAGAAAACCCCACTTGGCAGCGGCGACCAGCTCCTGCGCCGTGCCGCGGTAGTCGGTATAATATGCCTCGCTCTTCCCCGTCACGGCCACATTCGCCGCGTGGTGGAAGTCGTCGTTCCAGAGCGCGTCCAAGCCGGATCCACCTGCGCTAATCGGCCGAACCAGATTTGCCTCCTGTGGCTCATTTTCACCGACGAGATAGACACTGCGCTTGCCCGCTGCTTCGCGCACGGCCTCGGCAATCTCTGCGATGATATGCTTCTTGGACGCATCAAAGATCTGCTGAGTCGCGTCGAGCCGCAGCCCGTCGAGATGAAATTCGCGAATCCAATAAACCGCATTTGAGAGGAAGAACTCGCGCACGGGCGCGCTTTGCTCGCCATCGAAGTTGATCGCTTCACCCCATTCGCATTTATACGTTTCGCTGAAGTAGTGTTCCGCAAACTTTCTTAGATAGTTACCGTCAGGCCCGAGATGATTATAGACAACGTCGAGGATCACTCCGATGCCGACGGCATGCGCCTGATCGACGAATGTCCGGAAATCGTCCGGCGTGCCGTAAAGATGCGTGGGTGCGAAGATATTAACGCCGTCGTAGCCCCAGCCAAAACGCCCGGGAAACTCTGCGACCGGCATCACTTCGATGGCGGTGATGCCTAGCCTCGCCAGTTCCTGAAGCTGCGCGGCAGCAGCCTGCCATGTGCCTTCCGGTGTAAAGGTACCAATGTGCAGCTCGTAGAGCACCTGGCCTTCTGCGGTGAGGCCGGCCCAGCTCTGGTCGGTCCAGCGGAACGCTCGTCCATCAAGGACTTGAGATGCACCGTGTGGACCGTCTGGCTGAAAATGAGACGCCGGGTCAGGGTAAAGCCCGCTGTCGAGGCGCAGCTTGTAGTGGTCGCCGGGTTTCACCTCCGCGCCGAACCCGGAGAAGTAGCCGTCTCCCTCGGGCGCAAGCTCGACTGTGAACGTTGGTGTTTCCCAACGGGAGGCCGGCGATCCCTCCACGACCACATACGCAGATGCGGGAGCCCACACCCGGAAATGCGCTCCTCCGGCCGCCGAGCACTCGGCTCCAATCGGATGGATGCGAGGCGGGAGAACGTTGGGCGAAGAAGTCATTGCTCCTCCCGAATCGCGCCTGAACAGATCTTGGTTTTATGTCTTCCCGGGAGATCTTCCTCTGCTCCGGCTGGCCGATAAAAGTCATGCGCACGGGTACCGTTACACACATCACTTAGCCGGTAGCTGTCGCTCAGATCGCACTACAACGGTCCGGAAGGCCGGCTGGTCCTGTCATGGCTCGCGCGGGACGCTTGACGGCGCAAGTGGAACGGCACAGGAAAGCGAATGAACCAACCGCCATCCAAGGATCCACTGCACGGGCTTACACTGGAGACAATCGTGAAGGCACTGGTGGATCACTACGGCTGGGACGAACTCGGCAGGATCATCGACATTCGCTGCTTCAATTTCGAACCCAGCGTCTCGTCCAGTCTGAAGTTCCTGCGAAAGACGCCTTGGGCGCGCTCAAAGGTCGAGCAACTTTACCTCTCCCTGCGCTGGGAGCAGGAGTAACCAAGTAGCGCCAGCCTACCACCAGGCTTCCGAACACCTACCCGACTTCATAGCTCTTCGTCCGCCCGCGCAATGGCAGCGATCAGGCCGATTGCCCCCACGGTTGCCACAGCGGCAAGCGCGAAAGCTACCTTGCCCCAACGACGCGGCGGGACGCTCACCACGCCGTGCTGGTTCGTGACCGCTGGCACCGGGACGTAGCGCCCTTTCTCCGGAACGGCGAGAAGATCGAAGTCGCGGGCGAGGCGCTGCAACTCCTCCTGCATATTATCGCCCCGCACGGGCACCCCGTGTCCCGTGACGAGCACACTCGGATGCAGCGAAGCGAGGTGCTGCAAGGAGTCGCGGGCGCTCTGCCAGTCCGGCGTGAAGTAGGCGGGCGGGCCATTCAGTTCCGGCCGCTGCTCCAGCACCGCAAGCGCCGATTCCTGGCGGGTGGTGATCACCGCGTCACCAGAGATCAGAGCACGGTCACTCTCCCGAAAGAGCGCTACATGACCCGCGGTATGCCCGGGCGTGTGAATCCAGCGCCACCCCGGAAGCTCGGGGACAACACCGTCGTGCGGCAACGCGTGAACTCGTGGACCGAGGTCGATCGGCCGTTTTGGGTAGGCGCTTGCGAGCCAGGCCATGGCGCCCCCGCCAACCGTCGGATCGGGCGGCGGATAGCTCGAGCGCCCAGTGAGATACGGCAGCTCCAGGGGGTGTGCATAGACAGGCACATCCCAGCTTTCACTGAGTTCACCAATCGCGCCGACATGGTCGAAATGCCCGTGCGTGAGAATGATCGCCGCCGGGCGCGCGCCCGGTCCGAAGCGCAGCTCCGCGGCCGCGCGGATCCTCTTTGCTGATCCGAAAAGGCCAGCATCGACGAGCACCCAGTGGCTGGTGCCGGGGACGCCAACGAAGACGACATTTACCATCACCGTGCGTAGGGCAGCGATGTCTGCGGCTGCCTCATGGAAGAGGCCGATCTTCGGCGCGACTTCAAACCGAGTTTCAGAGGGTGCGAGATTCATCAAGGCACTTTCGCAAATGTCCGCCATCACAAGGGTCAGGATTGGACCTGAAGCTGTCGTCGCCGATGGATCGGAAAGATGGACCGGCAGCTAAGTTGCTTGGCAACCGCGATACCTCGGCATGCTCGATGTTATCATTGTCGGCGGCGGCCCCGCCGGCATCAGTGCCGCTCTCGTCCTTGGCCGTTGCCGACGCAAGGTCCTCGTCTGCGATGCAGGCCAGCCGCGGAACGCGGTCGCCAAGGCGATGCACGGGTTCATTTCTCGCGATGGAACTCCGCCCGCGGAGTTTCTCCAGGCCAGCCGCGAACAGCTCAACGCCTACCCGGATGTCAACTGGCGGGAAGGGTGGGTCGTCTCCATAAAACGAGGCGAGGGCCATTTTACCGTTCGTTTGAAGGATGGCGTGGAGTTCACGAGCCGTATAGTTCTACTCGCCACCGGAATTGCCGACGAGTTGCCGGAGATTCCCGGCTTTCACCAGTTCTGGGGCCACAGCGTGCATCTGTGCCCGTATTGCGACGGCTGGGAGCATCGCGATGAACCGATCGCCATCTACGGCCGCGGGCTCGCGGGATGCGAACTCGCGCTTGAGCTCCTCGGCTGGAGTTCAGATATCATCCTGTGCACCGACGGACCTTCCGAACTCTCCGAGGAGGAGGCCGCGCGTTTGAAGAAGCGCCACATCCTTGTCGTCGAGACCCCCATTCAGATGCTCGAAGGCACGGAGCGGCAGCTTGAGCGGGTTCGTTTCACGGACGGCAAGATGATCGAGCGGCGATCGCTCTTTTTCAGCTCCGGCCAAGACGTGCGCTGCGAGCTGGGGCGCGAACTCGGCTGCGTCTTCGGTGAAGATGGCGTAACCATCCAATCAACGCGGAATGCCGCAACCAATGTCCCCGGCCTTTATGCCGCCGGCAACGCTACGTGTGGCTTGCAGCTGGTGATCATTGCAGCCGCGGAAGGCACGCAGGCGGCGTTTTCGATCAATGAAGCGCTGCTCGACGCAGACGTGATGTACTGAGTGGTCGGAGCGCGTCGCAGGTAGCAACCCCTGTCGAAACCTAGGGTCGCTCTGACGGAGCAGCTTTTTGCCTTGAGTCTGCGCGGCAGCCCCGCCAAGTCATCGCGGCACATGGAGACATCCATCCGATCCATCGGACCCTGCAACTACGACTCGCCGCTTCGTCACATCGGAAGCATCGAGGTTCCTTACCGGACCGACGAAGATCGCGTGCTTTTCGACCACATCGAGGGTGCCAATCACCAGGGGGACAAAGGCCTCAGCTTCGAACTCGCCGGGCCGCGTGAACGCATCTTCTTCGATCCTCCGAAAACCACGGCTGCCATCGTGACATGCGGCGGCCTCTGCCCCGGGCTGAACGACATCATCCGCGGCATCGTCACGCAGTGCCATTATCGCTACGGTGTGACCAAGGTCTTTGGCTTCCGCTACGGCTACGAAGGATTGATCCCCCGCTACGGGCACACCCCGCTCCTCTTGCGCCCGGAATCGGTGGCGCAGATCCACAATTTCGGCGGCAGCATTCTCGGCACCTCACGGGGTCCGCAGCCGATCGGCGAGATGGTCGACATGCTCGAGGAGATGAAGGTTGATATCTTCTTCGTCGTAGGTGGCGATGGGACCTTGCGCGGCGCCGTCGAAATCGCCAAGGAA
>DASVRY010000483.1:0-2074 GCA_036388395.1 Chthoniobacteraceae bacterium | reverse complement strand
AAGGCTCGAAGGCTCGAAGGCTCGAAGGCTCGAAGGCTCGAAGGCTCGAAGGCTCGAAGGCTCGAAGGCTCGAAGGCTCGAAGGCTCGAAGGCTCGAAGGCTCGAAGGCTCGAAGACGCGAAGGATTGATACAGCCGGTGGCTAAGACGTCCATCGACGTGCGGTGTTGCCCACCGGGAGGTGTGCAACGACAGGTCAGAGACCTGTGCTCCCCAGGAAGAGCGTAGCCACGCTGCTCCTGAAGGGGAGCACAGGTCTCCGACCTGTGGCAGCGGACCTCCCGGTCCGCTGCATCGCAGACGCATCCGTCGCCGCTCTCATAAGAGACTTTCGAGAACTCGAACCATCCTCGCCCATTGTCGAACAGTGCAACGTAGCGACCTTCTACGCCGCCGCCGTCGATCAACAGCGACGATCGGCATTGGTGCTTGGAAAACCGCTGTCCGCCCATGGAGCATGGCGTTTGTGCTCCGTTCCCTGAAGCTCCGCCATTTCCGCTGTTTCGCCGAGTATTCGGCGGAGTTTGCGCCCGGCTTGAACCTCATCATCGGACCGAATGCACACGGTAAAACCTCGCTGCTCGAAGCCGCGTGCATTTTGCTCCGGCTCCAGTCGCCGCGCGTGACCAAGCTCGGCCACGTGGTTCAGCACGAACGCCGCGGATTCGCCGTAGACGGCTATTTTGAGGCGCGACACATGCAATTTTACTTCAGCCGCGAGCGGAAGAAGCTGGCTCTCGATGAAGTGGAGCAAAAGTCCGCGCAGGATTATCTGCAGGTCGGTCGGCTCGTTTACTTTGCGAACAGCGACATCGAGATCGCCCGCGGCTCGGGGGAAGTGCGCCGTCGGTTTCTCGATTTTGTCGCCGCACAACGGGAGCCTGGTTATCGCCGCGCGCTGCGCGATTACGAGCGGGCGCTCCGCTCACGCAATTTGCTCCTGAAAGCGTCAAGTCCGCGCTGGCGAGAGATCGCCGCGTTCGACGAACCGCTTCTCACGAACGGGAACGCGGTGGCGGACGCGCGCGCCCGCCTCGTAGCCGAGTTCCAGGAGCCAGTCAGCGCCGCACACGCGGCAATCAGCGGCGCGCGCGAGTCGGTGCGGCTCGAGTATATTCCCGGACGCGGTGAGGACTTCGCCCGTGAACTCGAGGCGACCCGAGCGGAGGATGCGCGCCTCCGGCAGACGAGCATCGGCCCCCACCGCGATGACGTGCATTTCTCTGTGAACGGACAGTCGTCCGAGTTCGGATCGGAAGGTCAGCATCGCACGCTAGTACTCGCCCTGCGGCTCGGAGCGGCCCGCTTGTTGGAGGCGCACTTTGGCGCGCCTCCGGTGCTGCTGCTGGACGACATCTTCGGTGAACTCGACCTCACTCGCCGCAACGCTCTGCTCCGGGCGCTTCCCACGAACGCCCAAAAGTTAATCACCACGACTCACTTGGACTGGATGCCGCCGGATGACGCAGCGAAAATCCTCCGGCTGGGGGAAAAGTGAAGCGCCGCGGGCCGTTTGACCGATAAGTAGAAAGCGGCTTTCGGCCGCTTACCCAGCTACGGCTGTGAGCTCGCTGACGGTGCAGGCGGAGCTTCCGCTGGTGGCGCTGCAGGAGTAGGAGCAGCGCTGCCCTGTGCAGCAGGACTCGGCGCCGGAGCGGCCTCGCCCGGTGCCGGCACCGGCGGTGCAGGAGTGCTTGCGGCGGGTGCGGGCGGAGTTACGGGAGCCGCTGGTTCTGCTGCTTTGGGAGTTGCCTCGGGCGGAGTGGTGCTTTCTGGCGCTGGAGCCGGAGCCGGAACCGGCTCGGAAGCCGCTGAGTTAGCATTGGCTGGCGCAGGCACCGCGGGAGCGCCTTCAGTGGATGCGGCTGCTGGTTTGAGCTGCTGACTTTCGCGAAGCGCTTCGCGGGCGAAGGCGCTGTCCGGCGCTTGTGTGATCAAAGTCTCGTAAGCTCGGCGCGCCTCTTCGGTCTGGCCTTTGTCCTTCAGTAGGCGCCCTTGCGCGAGCAGAGCCACATGTGCGGCGTAGCTATTCGGATAAGTCGTCGCGACCTTCTGGTAGGACGCGAGGGCTTCGT
>DASVRY010000482.1:0-2670 GCA_036388395.1 Chthoniobacteraceae bacterium | reverse complement strand
CTCGCGGTCCTTCACGGCGCCGCCTGCTGCGCTTCCCAGATCCCGGACACCGTGAAACGGGCGAGCATCGAGCAGATGGTCACTGAGTCCGTGGAGCGGACGGGTCTTTGGGCGATGCAGACCCCACAGGTCTTCAGCTCGGGCTTGATCCTGCAGGCCTACGCTTCGCTGATGGCCAAGCACGAGATGGTCACCGACGAGGTGTCCGCGGTGCAGAAGATGGGCAAGAAGATCGCGTTGCTGAAGAACGAGGAATGGAACTTCAAGATCACTTTCCCGCACGACCTCGAACTCGCCGAACACGTGCTCAGCCTCCGCGCCAAGAAAAAAGCCTGATGCTCGCTCTGCCTCCATCTCCCAACATCGAACATCCGTATCGCCTCACCCGGCTGCCGAACGGCGTCCGGATTGCCTCGGTCGAGATGCCGTACATGAAAAGCGTGAGCGTCGGCTTTTGGGCGGCGATCGGCGGGCGCCATGAAAACTCCGCAGAGTGCGGGCTCGCGCATTTCCTGGAACATTTGCTTTTCAAAGGGACGAAGCGCCGCACGGCGAAGCAGATCACGCAGGCGGTGGAAGGTCTCGGCGGTTATGTGAACGCCTTCACCACGGAGGATCACACCTGCTACTACGCCAAGGCGGGCGCGCAGCACTTTGGCACGCTCTGCGATGTGCTCGCGGATATGTATCAGCACAGTGAGCTGGCACCGGTGGAGATCGAGCGGGAGCGCGATGTCATCCGCGAGGAGATCCTGATGTATCGGGATAATCCGTCGCAGCATTCACAGGAGTTGCTCACCGAAACGATGTGGCCGCGGCAGGCGCTAGGTCGCCCGCTCACCGGCACGCTGGAGACAATCGCTTCCTTTACCCGGCCGGCGATTCGTGATTTCCACCGGCAGCATTACAATGGCCGCACGACGATTGTCACCGTCGCCGGACGAATTCCGCACGAGCAGGTGGTGGCGGAGCTCACTCCGCTCCTCAGTGGCATTCCATCTGGACGCACTCCACGCTTTAGCAGGGCGCACTTCAAAGACGGCGAGGCTCAGGTCGCGCTATACCATCAGGAGACGGAACAGACGCATCTCGCCATGGGCTTCCACGCCTTTAGCCGGCAGGATGACCGCCGGTTTGCGCTCAAGCTTCTCAGCGTGATTCTCGGCGAGAACATGAGTTCTCGCCTTTTTCAGAAACTGCGCGAGCGCCATGGCTACTGTTACAACGTCTCGACGAGCATGGTGACGCTCGCCGATGCCGGTGCGATCAGCATCTACGCCGGCCTCGACCGCGAGAAACTGCCGAAGGCGATGCGCATGATCATGCGTGAGCTGGGGAGCATTTGCTGCAAGAAGCCCGGCAAGGAGGAGCTAAAAAAGGCGCAGGATTACACGGTCGGCCAGACGCTCATGGGACTCGAGAGCACGACCAATCAGATGATGTGGATGGGGGAAAGTCTACTTGGCTACGGGAAGATTCTGAACCCATCAGAGATCGAGGACCGGCTCTGCAAAGTGACTCGTGAAGATGTTCAGGGCGTCGCCTGCTACTGCCTGAACCGGGGGCGGCTAGGCGTCGCGCTCGTCGGTCCGGTGAAGGATAAGGGTGAAGTGGAAAGCTGGCTCGCGTAGCTGCGGGCCGATTACCGCCGCACCGCCAAGATGATCGCAGTGAGTAGGATCAGCGCAGCCAGCAGGCGGCGGCGCATGATCTTTGTGCCGTGATCGCTCTCACGGTTTTCAAACCAATGGCCAAGCCGCCAGACGAGCAGCACCGTCCAAATCCCGCGTGAATTATAGAGGACATTCGTGACCGTGGCTGAGCCGGAGACGATGATCGCGTAGGTAAGCGCCGCCGCTTGCACCCCGAGGAGGGCCGCGCCCGGGACGAGCCAACGCCAGGGCAGCACGCGGAGCGGACCGCCAAAGAGCGGGATGAGCCCGAGCGAGAGCAGGCCAACGGTCAAAAACATCGCAGGCGCGAAGTGGCCAAATCCCCAAAGTCGCGCCCACTTTTGCACGAAGACATCGGTGAGCGCATAGCTGACCGCGGCGGCAAACCCGTAGGCAATGCTCACCCCAAAGGAGGAGACATTGCCGCGCCCGGTGCTCCCAAGCATGGCAGTGGCGATACTGGTGAGCACGGCGGCAACCCACAGCGCGGGGGTCACTGGCTCGGCCATGAGCACAGAGGTGAAAAGCGCGACCAGAATGATCTTCGTCCCCAGAACTGGAGTCGCGATGGAAACGTCGCCACGGCTGAGGGCGAGAAAGGTGAAGATCTGGCCAACGAAAAAGCACGCGCCGCAGATCGCCGCATGGAGCAGGTGCTCCGGCGTAAAAGGTGCACCGCCGAGCAGCCAATAAGGCGCAAACATGATCGCCTGGATCCAGTTGGTGACGAAGGTCACCCGCCACGGCCCGATGCCGTGGGCGGTGGCTCGTTTGAGCATGATCGCCGCGACTGCATAGATAAACGCAGCAGCCAGGGAGAGGAGAATGGCGGTCTGCGACACGAGCTGGAAAGCGTCGCGAGATAGCAAGGGCGAAGCAAGCCGGAGCTGAGGAGCTGGTAGGCACGAAGGCTCGAAGGCTCGAAGGCTCGAAGGCTCGAAGGCTCGAAGGCTCGAAGGCTCGAAGGCTCGAAGGCTCGAAGGCTCGAAGGCTCGAA
>DASVRY010000481.1:0-6125 GCA_036388395.1 Chthoniobacteraceae bacterium | reverse complement strand
TGACGAATTTCCCAACCACCAAGTAAGGCGTGTTGATCGAGATAGGCACAGTCCCAATCCCGCTTACGTTGTTCAGTTGCAGACCGAAGTTTGAGCTACCTGAAGTGACTTTGCCGACGGCAAGGAATTTGTTGGTGCTCGGATCGATTGTGGACAGCCCCACCTGGGCGAAGCTACCGGAGGATGTGCCTAATGTTCCCAATTGGAAGATGAAGCTAAAGTAAGTCGTGGAGTTCGTCCCGGTATCGATGGACCCGACAGTCTTTGCAAAACTAGTATCGCCGCCCGTCCCAAAATATTGGTTTCCACTCGGCGCAGGAGCATAGCCGATGGGCGTAGAGTAAGTGAAGGTATCAATGATGTCAGCGGCTGAGCTGCCAGATACCGTTCCATTATAGGCGTTACCCCAAGCGCCGGTGAGTCCGGCACCGGTGGCTGCCTGGGTGCCGAGAGGCCCCGTAGTGTAGTTGAAAGGCTCATTGATAACTACCGCAGAATACGCAGGCGCCGCCGCGAGCATGGAAGCGATGCTGCAGAGGAGATAGTGGTAGGGAAGACGATGCTTGATGGTGGAGGATTTCATTGGAACCAAGGACTGCACTTTACTTGTTGTTAGTTGAGGATCGTGGAGCTGAACTGGTCCCTTCTCCCAGTTTAGGCAAAGCTTGGCCGTTCAGGTGGGCGAACAATCTAGAGCCCGATACCATCACGCAAGTTGCTTGAGTGGGTCCGCGTTTAGTAAACAGTGGAAGCCTCCGATGAAGCCGACCATTCGCCAAATTTCCGCTCTTGCCGGTTGCAGCCCATCCGCAGCCTCCCTTGCCCTTCGGGAGTCGCCGCAGATCTCGCCTGCGATGCGGGCCCGGGTGCAGAAGGCTGCGCAGCAACTCGGCTATGAAGCGAATCCGCTGCTCTCCGGGCTGATGCGCGACCGGCGCATCGGCAAAGGGAGCGGGGCGGTGACGCAGCCGCACGAGAAACGGGTGTCCATGCGCGACCTCGCTGCGGCAGTCGGTTGCGGCCACGGAGCAGTTTCTCGGACCTTCCGGAACGCTTCAGGAGTCTCTCCCGAATTGCGCAGCAAGATCCGGCAGGTGGCGGGAGAGCTTGGTTACCAGACTGACGCGCGAGAGGCCGCGGCCGCCGCTGCCCGGCGCTCCTCCTTCCATCTTTCGTGTTCCGTCACCATAGGATTCATCAATCTCTTCTCCGATCTGCAGATGTGGAGGAGCTTTCCGTCTTTCACACGTTTCGTGGAGGGCGCGGCCGAGAGAGCCGCTCAACTCGGCTGCGAACTCGAGGAATTCCACTACGCCGCAAAAGGAATGACGCCGCAGCGACTCACTCAGATCCTGAGGTCCCGCGGAATTCAGGGGCTGATCATCGGCTCCGCACCCTCTTACCCGAGCCACGTGCGACTCGGCTGGAGTCATTTTTCCTCTGCTGCGCAGGCTTTATCAGTGGTACGGCCAAACCTTTCCCGCGCCGCGGCAAATTACGCGCAGTGCGTCCACCTTGCGACGCGAAAGCTGCGCCACCTCGGCTATGGCAGGATCGGAATGTGCGTGCGCGCTGAGACCGACTTGCGGTGCGGCCAGCTCCTCTCCGGCGCCTACGAGGCGCAGATGCTTAGGACTGCTCATGAAGATCGGGTGCCGATCTTCGGACTTTCATCCACCGACGACGAGGAGGCGTTCGCTGGGTGGTTCCGCGCTCATCGGCCCGCTGCCATCATCAATAACGCCTTTCCGCTCGTCGACTGGTTGAGGAACCTCTCCGTCCGCGTGCCTGAAGATGTTGGCTTGGCACTTCTCGGCACCCATCAAGGGCATCCACAGGAACATGCGGAATCAAAAGGATGGGCGGGCGTGGATCAAAGGTTGGAGGCTACCGGTGCCGCCGCTATGGATCTGGTTTTCGAGCAATTGATCAGCAACCAGCGCGGCATACCTCGGGCGCCAAAGACGGTCCTGATCGACGGTCAATGGGCGGATGGCTGGACCGTCGCTTCGAGGGCTACACGAGTCCGCCCTCTGGCAACCTGGCAGAGGAAAGTTCGAGCGGCGGTTAAAGCTTAGTCTAGTGCTCGTGCTCTTGCGGCGCGCCGAAGCTCGGTCGCCGCCACCTTTCCGGAGCTACTGCGCGAGCTGAGCGGCGATCCGGTTTTCGTAATCAGCCTCGCCAAGCAACGCGTTAGCCTGGTTGGCGTAAAGCACGAGCCTGTATCCGTTTTGCGCGGCGCGTGGTGCGGCAAGGATGATCGTCGACGGGTCGCTTTGGGCACTGTAGCCGGAGAAGTAGAGCCAATCATGACGCTTTCGGTTGATCGGCTCAAAATACCGGAGGCTCTGCTGCGCGAGTGCGCTGAGATAATCCGGATCAAGCCGCGCGAGCGACTCTGGATAGGCACCGGCATTATCCATGGCATACAGCCGGCAAGCCGCACCGATCTTCTTGAGTCGCGCGAGGTTTTTCGCTCCGGGATTTTCCTCGGACGTGCCGCGGAAAGTCGGCAGCGACAGCATCACCGCGACGAGAAAGAGCCCGCCCGCGATTCCGCCAAGCCACTTCCAGCGACGGCTCTTCGGAGGCGGATGAGTGGCCGCTTGCACCGGCCGATCAGCTGGCCGGCCGCGCTCTTTTCGCTTCGCCGCAGTCACCCGCCGTTGCGTTCGATGAACTCTTCCGCCAACGCCTTGTACGCCGTGGCACCGAGCCCCGTCGGCTCGTACTCGAGGATCGGCTTTCCGTGGCTCGGCGCCTCGCCCAGGCGGACCGTACGCGGGATCACGGTCTTGAAGATCACGTCGCCAAAATGCTTCTGCACCTCCTGGATGACTTGGTGCGCGAGGTTGTTGCGCATGAACATCGTCATCAGGATGCCGCCAATCGTGAGCGTGGGATTTGCGCCGGATTCGCGGATCTGCGTCACCACGTGATCGATCTTGCTCAGCCCTTCCAAGGCAAAATATTCGCACTGCAGCGGGATGAGCAGTTCATCGGCGGCGGCGAGCGCGTTCGTCATGAGGATTCCGAGGGACGGGGGGCAGTCGAGCAGCACGTAATCGAACGGCGCATCCGCCCGTAACGACTCAAGAGCCACGCGGAGGCGGGTGAGGTGGTCATCAGCCCGTGCTACCTCGATTTCGGCGCCCGCCAGGTGCAAGTCCCCGGTGATCATGAAGAGATGCTCCCATCGGGTTGGGATCACTTTGTCGGCGACTTTCTCGTGCCCGAGCAATGGCCCGTAGATGCTCTGCCCCTCGATCGATGGTAGCCCGAGTGCGCTCGTCGCGTTTGCTTGCGGGTCGAGATCGATCAGCAAAATGCGTTTGCCGCGGGCGGCGAGGCACGACGCGAGATTGACGGAGGTGGTCGTCTTGCCGACTCCGCCTTTCTGGTTCGCGACAGCGATGATCTTCATTCGGCGCGGAGTGTGGCGGACGCGAGCGGCCGCTTGGAAGAGGAAAGATGTGCAGCGAAGCCCCGGCGCGTGCATCTTCACCGCCCACGCATTCCCATGATTCCGCTGAATGAACGACTCCTCGCTGACGCCGGCGGCTGGCAGGCCCTGAAGCACGCCCGTTCTCTCCAGGAAATGGGGCGGGTGATCAGCGCCGCGTACGCGCCGCCGCTGCTCGAGGGCCGGGTGAGGGAAGGGGAGACGGAGTATCGCTCCGGCTTGCGGATCGCATCGAAGTCGAACATCGAAAATCTTTGCGGGTGTCGCCCATCGCGGCAGTTCGGAACGATCTGCGCACATTCCCTCGCCGTCGGGCTGGAAGTGCTCAAGCCGCGCCAAGTCCCGGTCACCGCCGCGCCCGCTCCGGCCGCCGCACCGGTCGCTGCGGTGGCGCCGGCACCAGCCCGACCCTACTTTGCCACGGAAGGCGACGGCGCTCCGGTGCAGCTCTTCATCATCCTCGCGCCGAATTTCGCCGCCGGCTGGGAAAAGAACGCAATCACCTTTGGGGTTGAAGGCGCAGTGAACGGGCGGCGCGTGCTTCTCAGCGCCCTCGACAAAGCGCGCCAGTATCGTTGCGACGCCCACGACCTCGCGCTGGTGGAGACGCTTCGCGCACAGCTCGGGGGCGAACTGCCGGGTATGGCGCTCCTGCCGCGCGAGGTTTTCCTGGGCATTCTTCCCGCGCTCACCGGTCACCCTCGAGTCACCTTCGGGAAATCCACGGCTGTAAACGTGAGCCCCGACGGCATCCCGACTGATGCCACGCTGCCGTCAGATGCGCTCATCCTCACGGCCGGAGCTCACGCCTGGATCTTCCACGGCGATACCTTTTCCCCCATTCGCGCTGCCGCAGCGGCGGCGGCAGCACCCGCGACGCCCGCAGCGGTGGCCAGTTCTCCCGGTGCTCCACCGGCGAAGTTCCTCCTGCAGATCGAAGGCTCGCTCAACCACCTCGCGGCCGAACTCCAGGTCCGCTACGGCGAGCAGCTCTTCACCGTCGAGACGACCCGCCCGCGGCGCAATCCAGCCGCCGAGGAAGCTGCCCTCGCCCGCCTGCGAGCGGCAGGATTCAGCGGCCCGGACGCGAAGTGCCAGCTCATCTTGAAAGGCGAACCGGCGATCCTCAGCTTCTTCGCGCAGGAACTCCCGCGGCTCCAGCGCGATTGGGAAGTCACGATCGGTAGCCGTTTCACCCACGTGACAAAGGAGATCGAGCGCATCGAGCCGCGCCTGGAGATCCGGAGCTCTGGGGAAAATTGGTTCGACCTCAGCGTGGAACTCGGGACCAGTGGCGGCGAGCGCTTTTCCGCTCAGGATATTCAGCGGCTGCTCCAGTCCGGCCAAAGCTCGCTCCGGTTGAAGAACCGCAAGATTGCTGTGTTTGATCCCCACTTTCTCGATGAGTTCCAGCAGGTGCTCGCCGATTGCCAGCCTCAACAGCGCCAGCCGGGCCTATACCGGCTCGATCAGCGGAATGCCGCCTATCTGCAATCCGTCGCCACTGAGCACTCGGTACAGCTTGAGGGTCCGCCTGCCTGGAAGAGCCTCGCGGAAGCGGCTGCCAATCCGGAAAAGCTGCGCGCGATCCCGCTCGGACCGCTCGAGGAAGTCCTGCGGCCATACCAGAAGCAAGGCGTCGCCTGGCTCTGCTTCCTCGCACAGAATGGCCTGGGCGGCGTCCTCGCGGACGAAATGGGTCTCGGCAAAACCCTCCAGGCGCTCGCGATGCTCAGGGCCATCGGCGGAAAGGCGCTGATCGTCTGCCCATCGTCGCTGCTCCACAACTGGCAGCGCGAAGCCACGCGCTTCACCCCGGATCGTCGGGTGCTCTTGATCCAAGGACCGGACCGGCAGGGCTCCTTCGGGAGGATTGCCGAGGCCGACCTCGTGATCACCAGCTACCCGCTGCTGCGCCGCGATGTGGACCGCTACCGCGGGCTTCAGTTCGACGCGATGATCCTCGACGAGGCGCAGCACATCAAAAACCCCGAGAGCCAGAACGCACAGTCCGCGCAGGTCATCCGTGCTCGGCACCGTTTTGTCCTTACCGGCACTCCGGTGGAAAATTCCATTCGCGATCTATGGTCACTCATGAACTTCACGATGCCCGGGTTTTTGGGTGAGCGGAAGGACTTCAAGGAACGTTACGAGCAGCCCATCCAAACCACTCCGAGCGGCCTCGAACATCGTCGCTTGGTACACCGAATCCGCCCTTACATTCTGCGCCGGTTGAAGCGAAATGTTGCTACGGAACTTCCGGATAAAATTCAGCAAGTCGCTTATGCTGAGCTGAGTGCAGAGCAGCGACAGATCTACAGCGGGTTGCTCGACACTACCCGGCGACAGGTCTCCGAACTTGCGGGCGGGAAGGATCGCCAGAAGGCGCGAATGCTCGTCCTAACCGCTCTCTTACGGCTGCGTCAGGCCTGCTGCGACCTTCGCCTTCTGAATCTTGCGGAGTCCAGTTCCGACAGAAGTTCCGGAAAGGTGGAGCTATTTGAGGAACTCCTTCAGGAGGCGATCGATGGCGGGCATCGGGTGCTCGTTTTCAGCCAATTCGTGCAAATGCTCCACCTGCTGCGCACGCAACTCGAAGGTTCGGAGACGCCTTTTTGCTATCTCGACGGCAGCACAAAGAACCGGCAAGCCGAGGTGGACC
>DASVRY010000480.1:0-6005 GCA_036388395.1 Chthoniobacteraceae bacterium | reverse complement strand
GTTCGATGCGCTTCCGCAGCGTGGCGCGAGTGATGCCGAGCAGCTTGGCTGCACGGACCTGATTGCCCTTCGTCGCCTTCATCGCGTAGAGCGTGAACTCGCGCTCCAGCCACGGGAGAAGCTGCACGTCTGGGTCGGTCTGCGCGGCCCTGAGCAACAGCTCGATCGCACCTTCGGTGGTCATTGGCGCGGAGCCCGCGGGCGCGGTTCCGGCGCTCGCACTCGACGGGTCAGCGTTCTCGGCTGAGCCGAGCGGAATATCTTTCGGAAGAAGGAGATCGGACGTCGCGAGCACACAGGCGCGCTGAATCGTGTTCTCGAGCTCGCGGACATTTCCTGGCCAGGAGTAGCCCTCGAGAATACGCAGCGCTTCCTCGGAAATCTTCAGCTTCGGCAGATGCTTTTGCGCTGCGACCTTTTGCAGGAAATACTCTGCGAGCAGGCGGATATCCTCGATGCGCTGGCGGAGCGGTGGGAGCTGAATGCGGACAACATTGAGGCGATAGAAGAGATCTTCGCGGAAGGTCTTCTTTGCTACTTCCTGTTCGAGGTTTTTGTTTGTCGCAGCGACGATTCGCACGTCGGTCTTGAGCGTGTCGTTGCCGCCAACTCGCGAGAATTCACCGTCCTGCAGCACGCGCAGGATTTTGCTCTGAAGCTGAATCGGCATGTCGCCGATCTCATCAAGGAAAAGCGTGCCGCCGATGCTCTGCTCGAAGCGGCCGACGCGTTGTCCCGTCGCGCCGGTGAAAGCGCCTTTCTCGTGACCGAAGAGTTCGCTCTCGAGGAGCTGTTCAGGAATGGCAGCGCAGTTGATTGCGAGGAAGCTTTTCTGGCTGCGCTGGCTGTAGTGATGAATCGCCCGAGCCACGAGCTCTTTGCCGGAGCCGCTCTCCCCCGTGATCATGACCGGCGCATCGCTATGCGAGACACGGCCGATCATCTTGAAGACCTGCTGCAGCGCAGCGGATTTGCCGACGATGCTATCCTGATGATCTTCGACGGTGAGCTGCGGCTTGAACATCGTCGCCGACTTCATCTCCGCCTGCGCCTTGAGCGCGGCATCGACGACGACCTTGAGATTGAACGGCAGCGTCTCCTTGCGGATGAAATCGAACGCGCCGAGTCGCATCGACTCGATGACGGCCTGCGTGGTCCCAAACGCGCTCGTCAGGACGACAATCGCGTTTGGATCGCGTTGGCGGGCTTTCACCAGCAAGTCGAGTCCGCTGAAGGGCGAGAGGTGCGTCTCGGTGATGAGCAGATCCGGGTTCAGCTTGCAGAAGAGCTTATAACCTTCGTCCGAAGTGGTCGCGGTGGTGACGCGCGTGGTCGGCGTCTGGAGCTGATGCTGAGCCCACTCGAGGAAGTCGGTCTCGGGATCGACGATGAGGATGCACTGCGTTTTGTCTTTATCCATCGGAATTTAGAGGCCGCCGAAGCGACGTTCGCGTTGGTTGAAGTCGAGGATGGCGTCGCGCAAATCCTCTTTCCCGAAATCGGGCCAGAGCTTCGGCGTGACGTAGATCTCGGTGTAGCTGAGCTGCCAGAGGAGGAAGTTCGAGAGGCGCATTTCGCCCGAAGTGCGGATGAGCAGATCCGGATCGGGAAAGGCGCGCGTCGCGAGGTGCTGGCTGAAGAGGGAATCGTCCACCTGCTCCGGATCGAGTGTGCCGGCCACGGAGTCGCGGCAGAGCTGCTTCACGGCGTCGATGATCTCGGTGCGCCCGCTGTAGCTGAGCGCAAGGATGAGCGTTGTGGCGGTGTTGTTCGCGGTCTGAGCGATCACGTCCGCGAGCGCGCGGCGGCAGCTCTCCGGCAGATCGTGCAGGCGGCCGATTGCCTGAAGCCGGATGTTGTTCTTCATCAACACGGGTAGCTCCTGCGCGAGGAAGTGCTCGAGCAGGATCATCAGCGCGTCGGTCTCGGCGCGTGGACGCTTCCAATTTTCCGTGGAAAAGGCGTAGACGGTGAGGAATTCCACGCCCAGCTCCACGCAGGCCTCGGTCACGGCGCGAACGGATTCCGCCCCTTGCTCGTGGCCTTTCAGTCGAGGCAATCCACGCTCACGTGCCCAGCGGCCATTGCCATCCATGATGATGGCGACATGTCTCGGCACGCTCTCCAGCTTCGGTAGTGTCGTGCCGCTGGTTGCCTGCACCACGGCTGCCTCGCTGAGAGTTGCTTCGAGCATTATCCTATAGGACAATCGTTTGGTCGCGATTCGGTCCGACGCTGGCGATGGACAGGCGCGCGCCGGTGAGGTTCGCCAATTCGAGCGCATACGTCTGCGCGGCTTTCGGCAGATGCGAGAATTTCTTCGCCTCATGCGTCGGCGTCTTCCAGCCGGGGAATTCCCGGTAAACAGGCTGGCAATCGACAAGCTGGCGGTAGTCCGACGGAGGCACTTCCAGCGTTTTGCGGCCGAGCTTGTAGTGCGTGCACACCTTGATCGTCTCGAGGCTGTCCAGCCCGTCGAGGTTGGTGATCGCGACATCGTCGATGCCATTGATCATGCCGGCGTAACGGGTCGCCACGGCATCGAACCACCCGCAGCGGCGGGCCCGTCCGGTGGTCGCGCCGAACTCGCGGCCCATGCCGTGGAGCATGTCGGAAAAGTCGTCGTTCTCGGTCGGGAACGGGCCTTCGCCAACGCGGGTGGTGTAGGCTTTCATCACACCAAGCACCCGATCCATCCGATGCGGCGGCACGCCGGAGCCGGTGCATGCCCCGCCAGCAGTGGTGTTCGACGAGGTGACGTAAGGATAGGTGCCGTGATCGAGATCGAGGAAAGTGCCTTGGGCGCCTTCGAAAAGCATTTCACGGCCGGCCTTCATCGCCTCGTGCAGGAAGACGACGGTATTCCCGACAAACGGCCGGAGCTTTTCCGCCGCCTCGACGTAGGTCGCGTGGACCTTCTTGAAGTTTAGCGGAGCCGCGCCGAAAGCTTTCAGCACCGCGTTGTTCTCCTTGATCCGCACGGCCAGCTTCTCAGCAAAAAGATCGGGCTGCATCAGGTCGCCCATGCGCAGACCGACGCGCGCCGCCTTGTCGCCGTAGGCTGGGCCGATGCCGCGCTTGGTTGTGCCGATCTTGTTCTTTCCCTTCTTCAGCTCCCGTTGCTCATCGAGGGCGCGGTGGTACGGCAGCACGAGATGCGCGCAATCACTGATCAGGAGGTTATCTTTCGTGACTTTCACCTTCTTCGCCCGCAGCCCTTCGATCTCCTCGGCCACGGCCACTGGGTCAATGACCACGCCGTTGCCGATAACGCATTTCTTGCCGGGACGCAGGATGCCGGAAGGGATCAGGTGCAAGACATACTTCTTGTCGCCGACGATGACGGTGTGGCCGGCGTTGTTGCCGCCCTGGCTGCGGACGACGATGTCCGCCTCCTCCGTGAGAAAGTCGATGATCTTGCCTTTGCCTTCGTCGCCCCATTGAGCGCCGACAAGGATGGTATTCGCCATGTAATAAAGAAACGGGTGGTGTGTATGCAGGGAATGTCCCGAGGACCACGCGGCCGCTCGGGACAAGCGGCCAGAGTAACGGCCGTTGACAACGGCGCAAGGGCGGAAGCGTGAAAAGTGCGCAAATTTCGCCAGCGCGGGCTGCCGGGATCGTCTGCGGAAACGAACTTAAACAGGGGAGTCGGGCCAGGATGAGCAGAGTCATGAGCGCCCCGACTGCCCTTTTCGCTGTATTCGGCCAATCCGTTCCAATCCGCTTTATCCGTGGTAAAAACCCCGGTTCCGATCCAATCGCCAAGCCGCTGACACGGAAATGATTCACCACGAACGTAACGGATGAAACGGATTGCAGAAATAGTGGCGAGGGGAAGGTGCAACCGATAGAGGCACACTGCCTCGCGGTGCGGTGAGGTCTCTCGGCTTCGCTCGGGATCACTCCCGAATACATCCCCGCATTGCAATTGCCGCTGCGGCGCGTACTTTGTGAAAAGTTTCACAAGCGCCGATGACCATTCGTCCTCAACTGCTGTCGCCCCCGCTCCGACCGATTCTCGAGAAGGTCGCGGCTGGAGTGCGCGTGACGGACGAGGAGGCGCTGGCGTTGTATGCTTCGAATGATCTGAACGGTCTTGGTGTGATCGCGAATGTCTTGCGCGAGCGGAAGAATGGGAACGTCGCAACGTTCATCCACAACCAATACATCAACTACTCCAACATCTGCCTGCTTTCGTGCCAGTTCTGCGCGTTTGGCGCGAAGCGGCGCGAGGCTCACGCCTTCGAGCTCTCGATCGACGAGATCGTCACGAAAGTGGCAATCGGATTGGAGCAGGGGATCACCGAGATCCACATGGTCGGCGGGCTGCATCCGACACTCCCGGCGGATTGGTATTTGGAGCTGATCACGAAGCTGCGGGCGCTTGATCCGGAGCTTTTCATCAAGGCGTTCACGGCAGTGGAGATCCGGCACCTCGCGGATCGCGTCTTCAAGAAGCCGCTGCGCGAGACTCTGGAGATCCTGCGTGAAGCGGGGCTCGGAGCAATCACCGGAGGTGGTGCAGAGATTTTCGACTCAGCGGTGCGGGCGCAGATCTGTCGCGGCAAGGAGACCGCTGAAGAGTGGCTGGAGGTGCATCGCACGTGGCATCAGCTCGGCATGCGGAGCACGGCGACCATGCTCTTCGGGCACATCGAAAGTGCAGCGCAGCGAGTCGATCATCTGCGGCGCCTGCGTGAGCTGCAGGATGAAACGCGCGGGTTCACTGGCTTCATCCCGTTCGCCTTCGAGCCGGACCACGCGCGGCCTGAGTTGCGCGGCATCCGCCATGCCACCGGTCACGAGGAGCTGCGGAACCTCGCAATCAGCCGCATCTATCTCGATAACTTCGATCACATCACCGGCTACTGGGTGAGCCTCGGACTGCCGCTCGCTTCGATCACGTTGAGCTACGGTGTAGATGATCTTCACGGCACGATTCAGGAGGAGAAAATCTTCCACATGGCTGGCGCACAGACTCCGACGCAGCAGACGATTGCCGCACTGGAAAAGGCGATTCGCGAGGCGGGCCGCGAGCCAATGCAGCGGGATACCTGGTATCGGCGTCTCGACGCCTCGGGGCGCCGCTCTCCTGCCGAGCCGGTGCTCGCGGTCGCGTGAACAGCGCCTCCACAGAGGCGCCGACAACGCCTTGGGCAGTCCTGAACGGGCTGGAGATCGGCTGTGTGCAATACCTGAACGCTCGCCCATTGATCCATGCCTACGATGGCGACGTGAGCTTTGATCACCCCGCCGTGCTGGCGCGGAAAATGGCTGCGCGAGAGCTGGATGCGGGACTCGTCCCAATCTTCGAGGCCCTTCGTGCGGGCGACTATTGGGCGGTGGACGAGGTTGCCATTGCCTGTGATGGCCCGGTCTTCAGCGTTTTCCTCGCGCACGACCGACCGCTGGCGGAACTGCGCCGGATTCACCTCGATCCTGCATCAGCGACCTCTGTGCACCTCTTGAAGGTGCTACTGGCCGAATTTCACGGTCTCCAGCCGGAATACCGAACCGACGCCGAGGCCGAATGCCGAGACGCCCGTCTACTGATCGGAAATCAGGCGATCGAGTTCCGCCGGACACACCGAGCGACCCACCAGTTTCTGGACCTTGGGGCGGAGTGGAAGCGCTGCACTGGCCTGCCGTTCGTCTTTGCGGTCTGGTTGCTGCAGCGGGATCTCGCGGACCGATCCGCTCTCGCAGACGCGTTTCGCGATCTCCGCGCAGCGGGGCTTGCGCAGTTGTCCGAGATCATCGCAACGGAGGAATTTCAGAACGAAGCGTTTCGCTCCGCTTACCTCGGTGGCCACATTCGGTATGCACTCGGACCTGCTGAGAAGGAAGCTGTGGCGAAATTCCGCACGCTGTTGGTGAAGCACGGGTTCGTCGACCAGCAGACTGCTAAGCTGGCTTACTGCTAGTCGGGCCACCCAATCTTCTCTGCTAGGACCTCGCCGTTCGCTGGCTCTGCCTAGTCGGGAGCGATCGCGGACTTGCCG
>DASVRY010000479.1:0-7188 GCA_036388395.1 Chthoniobacteraceae bacterium | reverse complement strand
GCGTGATCTCGGGCAGATCTGCGCGCATTCCATAGCGGTCGGGTTGATGACCCTGCGCCCGGCTCCCGCTGCGCCGGGCAAGCCAGCACCTGCGGCGCCCGCGGAGGAGAAACGCCCGTTTCCTTTCGTGGAAGGTTCTTTCACAGATCCCCGCTGGATGGAGCTGCATCTGGTCCTGGGCCCCAACTTCCAAGCCGGCCTTGAGAAGAACGAACTGACTCTCGGAGTCGAAGCGGCGAGGGGAACGCAGCGCACGCTGGTGCGCGCGTTAGACTTTCGCGAACCATGGAGTTGCTCGAAGCGGGATTGGGCAATTCTCCGCGCTATCTACGACTTCAGCGGGGGAGAACATCCAGGAATGCTCGTGTGCAACCGCGCCCAATTCGGGACCATCCTCAACGCAGCCAAAGGCTTCGACCGAATGACTGTCGCCAGGCGCGAGAAGATGACGATTCATCCAGACTCAGTTCGGCGGGAGCTGCTGGTGGAGGAGGCGGAAAGTGGCGCAGTCCGGCTCAAGCTGGACGAATGCCAAAGTGAATTTCTTCTGCTTGAGGGAGGGTCGCAATGGAGCTTCGCAAAGATGACGTGGCAACAGTCTGAGCCGCTATTGCCGACAGCTTATCAGATCCTGTTTCGGCAGGCCGTCGAGATTCCTGCGGCAGCTCGCGATGTCTTCGAAACGCGAGAACTTCCGATGCTAAGATCCGTCTTTGGAATGGAGCGGCCAAGCTCCGTGACGGAAGTGGAGAAGACCGCGCAGTCCATCTTCGAAATCAGTCTCGAAGGCAGCTTCAACCAGCTCCAAGCGGTGGTAAAGTTCATTTACGCAAACCAAACATTTTTATACGGAAGTGCCTCCGCGAAAACCATCTCCCATGTTCTCATTGAGGGAAAGAAGCTGAGGCGTCATCACGCAGCGGAACAAGCCTTGGCCGACGCGCTAAAGGGCGCCGACTTCACCACGCCGGACGGAAACGGGACCATGCATTTACGCGGAGAACACGTCGTTCTGCGCTTCTTGTCATCACAGCTCACCAGCCTCCAGAAGCGGGCGACGGTCCAGCTCGGCCCGCGTCTAAAGACGTTGATGGGACGAGCTGAAATCGTGCGGCCAAAGTTGGAAATCCAAAGCAGCGGCGAGAACTGGTTTGACCTCTCTGTGGAGATGACGAGTCAGACGGGTTCCCGCTTCTCCGGGGCGGAGATTCAGCGACTGCTCACCACCGGGAAAACCTACGAAAAGCGTCCCAACGGCAGCGTGGTCCTCTACGACACGGAAGCGCTTGGCGAGCTACAAGAAGTGCTCCGCGATTGCGAGCCCCGCCAGCTCCAGGCGGGTGCCTACCGGATCGGCAACATGCACGCTGGCTTCCTCCAATCTGCGCTTGGCGAGCAGCTTTCCGGCACAGTCGCCGCCCTTCGAGAGGTCTCTTCCACTATTCCCGAGCCGCTCAAGACCATCCTGCGCCCCTACCAGACAGAAGGCGTCCAGTGGATGCACTTCCTAGCTGGCAACCAACTCGGCGGCATACTCGCGGACGAAATGGGCCTCGGCAAAACCCTCCAGACCCTCGCCTTCCTGGAAGCCTCTGGCGGCCAATCCCTCGTCGTCTGCCCCTCATCGCTCGTCTTCAACTGGGAGCGCGAGGCGAAAAAATTCACCCCGTCGCTGCGCACCCTCGTCATCGAAGGCAGCCAGCGTGAACCGCTTTTCGCCAGGCTTGCTACCGCCGATCTTGTGATTACCAGTTATGCACTTCTCCGGCGCGATATCGCTCGGTACGAGGCACTTACCTTCAAGGCTGTGATCCTTGACGAAGCCAATCACATCAAAAATCCCGACACCCAAAACGCTCTCGCCGCGCAGAAAATCCGCGCCGATCACCGTTTCGCGCTCACCGGCACGCCCGTGGAGAACTCCGTCCGCGACGTCTGGTCGCTCGCGAACTTCGTCCTCCCCGGCTACCTCGGCCGCCGCGACGACTTTAAAGACCGCTACGAAGTGCCCATCCAGCGCGGCGGCGCCCCCGAAGTGCAGCGACGCCTCGCGAACCGCCTGCGCCCAATCATGCTGCGCCGCCTCAAAAAGGACGTCGCCAAAGACCTCCCCGAGCGCCTCGAACAGGTCGCGTGGGTCGATCTCTCCGACTCGCAGAAATCCATTTACCGCGAACTCCTCGAGCAAGGCCGCCGCAAAATCGAGGAAGCCAGCAACGAAAAGAACGCCGGCAAAAGCCGCATGGCAGCGCTTACCGCCCTCTTGCGCCTGCGCCAGGCCTGCTGCGATTTGCGCCTGCTCGGGCTGGAAAATCCAGAAGACGCGTCATCCAAGCTCGAGATGCTCGATGAACTCGTCCAGGAAGCGATCGACGGCGGCCACCGCGTGCTTGTTTTCTCCCAATTCGTCACGATGCTCAAGCTCATCGCGGAACGCATGACCGCCGCAGAGATCCCCTTTGCCTACCTCGATGGCTCCACGCGCGATCGCGCCGGGGAGGTCGATAAGTTCCAGAACAGCGACACTCTGCCGCTCTTCCTCATCAGCCTCAAAGCGGGCGGCGTCGGCCTCAACCTCTCCGCGGCCGACACGGTCATCCACTTCGACCCGTGGTGGAACCCCGCCGTGGAAGCTCAAGCTACGGACCGCGCCCACCGCATCGGGCAAAAACGCGTCGTCACCTCCTACAAACTCATCGCCCGCAACACTGTGGAGGAAAAAATCCTCAGCCTGCAGCAGCGAAAACGCGACATCATCGACGCCACTGTCGAGAGCGAGGAACCTACCTTCGGAGCGCTCAGCCTGGACGAGATCCGCGACCTGATGAGCTAAGGCGCTGTCTTTACTATTTCTCAAAAAGGGCATACTTCTTCTGATGCCGGATTCCTACACGATCAAAAATGCCCAGCAGAAATTCTCTGCGGTGGTGCAGGAATCGATGGATCATCCCGTCACCATCACGAAGCAGGGCAAGGCTGTGGCCGTGTTGATTTCTATGGAGCGAATGGAGGCTCTCGCGGAAACGATGGAGCTTCTAGCCGATCCGGCTGCCATGGCCGCCATCCGCAACCATCGGGAAGGGCAGGCGGTCTATCACGATCTCTCCGCCCTCGACGAGGTATGATCCGGGTGCGGGTGACCAACGAGGTGCTGGACTATCTAAAAGTCCTCCCTCCTCAGCCCAGACACGCTCTCAAGCTCGGCATCAAAGGACTTGCTCAAGAACACGGCGACATCCGCTCCCTCAGCGATGAACTGGAGGGCTTTCATCGCCTGCGCGTGGGATCCTACCGGGTGATCTTCGAATACGAGTTCGTGGATGGCGTCCGCACCATCACCTGCATCTTCGCCGGGCCGCGGAAGTGGATCTACGAAGTCTTTCAGAGCCGAATCCTGGGCAGATAAATCACTGACGCCCGCCCGCAAAGCGCCGACCCGACCTCCCAGACCCACCCACCCACATTCCGTGCACTCGTTTGGGACGAGATCCGCGATTTGATGAGTTAAGCAACCCCACCAGCATCCTCACTATGAAGCGTATCCAGTTCCTGCCCATCGTCCTCGCTGTCGTCTTTATCGCGTGGAAATACTTCACCGCCGAGACCTTCGTCAACCCCGAGACCGGCCAGAAACATCGCGTTGGCATGTCGGAGGATCAGGAGCAACGCCTCGGCCTCCAGAGCTATCAGCAAGTGCTCTCCGAGGCGCAAGTTGTCCGCAGCGGCCCCGAAGTCGACCTCGTCAAACGCGTCGCCGGCCGCCTCGCCGGAGCCACGGGCGAAGCCGCGAAAGACTTCGAATGGGCGGTGAGCGTCGTGCAGAGCGACCAGATCAACGCCTTCTGCTTGCCGGGCGGGAAAATAGTCGTTTACACCGGCATCCTGCCTGTCGCCCAAAACGAAGCCGGCCTCGCCACCGTCATGGGACACGAAATGGCGCACGCCACCGGCCGTCACGGTTCGCAGCGCATGTTGCAATCGGAACTCATGCAGGCCGGCATGATGGGCGCGCAAGTCTCCATGTCCGACATGGATTACCAGCAACAGCGCACCGTCATCGCCCTGCTCGGCGGCGCGGCGCAATACGGAGCCATCCTGCCCTTTAACCGCGGCCACGAGACCGAAGCCGACCGCATGGGGCTCGCCTACATGGCACGCGCCGGATACGACCCACGGGAAGCCATCGAATTCTGGAAACGCATGGCGCGCGCAGCCGCCGGCGGCCAAAAACCACCCGAATTCGCCTCCACCCATCCCTCCGACAACACCCGCATCGCCAACCTCGAGCGCCTCATGCCCGAGGCACTGAAGATCTACGAAGCGAGTGGGTCGGCAGCTCGGAAGTCACTTCCGAAGTAGGGAATGACCAAAGCTAATGACTAAATCCTAAACCCTAATGACTAAGAACTCTGCGTTCGAGGCTCCATCAGCCCGCCCCTTTTAGTCATTTGCCTGCGGCCATCTCGTCTGACTCGGTTGTCATTAGGATTAGTCATTCATTCCGTAGCTCGGGCGGCTTTATTCCTTTAGAGATTGCGCCCCTAGCTCGCCGCTACCGCCGCCGCCCCATTCTCCCGCGGCAGCTGCACCGTAAACACCGTTCCTGCCGCATCCGAGCGCACCGTCACCTCGCCGCCGTGGGCTCGCGTGATCTCCCGCACAATATACAACCCCAGCCCCATCCCCTGCGGGTTCGACTCCCGATCCTCCTCGTCGCCGCGCACCAGCGGATCGAACAGCAGCTCCAGCGTCGCCGGCTCGATCACCGCCCCGAGATTCATCACATCCAGACGCACGCCCTCCGCATCCCCGTGCACCGCCACCTGCACCGCCTCATCCGCCGAACCATACACCGTCGCATTCGACACCAAATTCCGTAGCACCTGCTGCAACCGGGCCCCGTCCCAACGCCCCCGCAGATCGCCGTGCACCTGCAATTCCACCCGCCGATCCGGAAACGCCGCGCGCAATTGTTGCACCTCCGCCGTCACGATCGGCTCCAGATCGATCTCGCTCACCTCGATCGGGATCCCCATTCCGAGACTCAGCCGATTGAAATCCACCAGATCATTCAGCAACCGCTGGATCGATACCCCGCTGCGCAGAAGCGATTCCGCCGCCTCCGCCACCGCCTCCCCGGCATCCTCCTCCGCCAACTCCGACGCCACCATCATCATCGCATTGAGCGGATTCCGCATGTCGTGACCCAACATCCCGAGGAGCAAATTCCGCGAACGATCCACCTGCGCCGAGAAATGGAGAATCGACGCCGTCAGCGACTCATCGATCGCCTCATTAAAACGAATCAGATCCTGCAAACCCTCCACGCCTGGCTGAAACGACCCCTCCCAGAGCCGGAGCACACTCGCCCGCAGCGCCCGGTATTCCGCCGCCAGTTGGTTAATATCCAACCCGCTCTGCGCTCGGAGCACCGCATGGGCTTGGGCAGCCGTCTCCGCCGCCTTCTCTGGCGCGGGGCCGCGGCCCTTCGATTTCTCCGACTGCTCCTCCACCGTCTGCCAGGTCCCCAAATCCACCACCACCGCCTTGAGAATATGCTCCGCGTGATCGCGCAACGCAGGCTTGCTCATCTCGGCCGACGGCGGGTAGAGCGTCCTGGCAAAAGCATCCCACTCCTGAAGGATCGCCTCCATATTTTCTGTAATGAAATCCGGAAGACGCATGGCGGAGACTGAAGCGCCGCCTTCCACCGGTCAACATATCTCCCGACCCGCCCGCACCGCCCGGTCTCCACGCGGCAGCGCAGAAAAGGTGGGATGCCTCGCCGAGTCGTCCGATCGAGGACCAGCGGACACGTGAGGCCACATGTCCCTACCCTGAAACAAAAATGGACACGCTGCCGCGTGCAGAGACAAAACAACCACGCGGCGCCTGCAAACAGTGGTAGGGATGCGTCGCCGACGCGTCCGCAGCGACCTCAACGGACCAGCGGTCCGCAGTTCCCTACCAAAAGAGAAAAGCCGCCGGAGTTTCCTCGGGCGGCTTCCTTCATTTACGAGACTGCGCTCTAGCTCACCGGTGGTGTCGTTGCCGCTTTAGTCCGCGCGGGGGCTTCCACATGCTGAGCCGTCTCCCACTCGGCCAGAATCGCCGGGGATTGCTTGAACTTGTTGCGCACGATGGCGTGAAGCTGCTTCCGCACCCTCATGCCAAGCGCCGCCAACGCCGCCAGATCGGCCGTGCCACCCACCTGATCCAGCCGGCCTTCGCCCTGCTGGTCCTCAGCCTTCTCAAACTCCGCCAGGTCGCGGGCGAGATCCTCCAGGAAATCCTCCGGCATCTCAAACTCCACGAACAACGCCTTCTGCGGGGTCGCATCCATCAGGAAAGCGCGGGCCGCCGTAGCCATCACCTCGTAGCCACTGCCGCGAGGCATGCGAAAGTTATCGTCGAAATCCGGCGTATCCTCCGCCTCCGCGATGGCCACCGCCGTGTCGCGAATGGCCGTGAGGTCTTCCTTCACCTCGCCGTACCAGAACCGCTTGGCACTCGAGCCGCTGTGATAGTCCCCGGTGCCGCTCAACTGCTCGGCCCCGCGGTCGCGCATCTGTTGCACGATGGATTGATTCTGTGCGAACAAGCGCCCCCCGCGCGTTGTGGGTGCAAAAGCAGAGCCATGTTTTCCATTAAAACTCTCGATCATGCCGAAAGTGTCGTACCGCCGTTTGATAAGGTTGTTTTTCATAATGTTGATTTAAGTTTCCCCCGACGGTCGGCAGCTTTAGCGAACTCCGCTAAACAGTGCAAGCCACTTTTGGCTAAATTTATCCACCTCGTGCCGGTGCCTTTCGGTTCCGTCGAGATCCCCAAGCTCGAAACACCTGCACAGGTCCCCGAAAGCCCTGCACAGGTCGCCGAAAACACTGCACGGGTCACCGGAAGCACTGCACAGGTCACCGAAAGCAATGCACAGGTCATCGAAAGCTCTGCACAGGTCACCAAAAGCCCTGCACAGGTCACCGAAAGCGCTGCACGGGTCACCGAAAGCGCTGCACGGGTCACCGAAAGCACTGCACAGGTCACCGAAAGCACTGCACAGGTCATCGAAAGCACTGCACAGGTCATCGAAAGCACTGCACAGGTCATCGGAGGCACTGCACAGGTCATCGAAAGCACTGCACAGGTCATCGAAAGCACTGCACAGGTCATCGAAAGCACTGCACAGGT
>DASVRY010000478.1:0-1938 GCA_036388395.1 Chthoniobacteraceae bacterium | reverse complement strand
AAGCCGCCGCGTTCGACTCGCGGCGACTTTCGCTTTTACTCTCGTTGCATGAGCAACCTAGATGCGGCAGGCAACTCCCCGAAGCGCTTTCGTTGTATTGCGGTGGTGACGCTTCTCTCCTTGTGCGGCGCCCTGGGCGTTCGTCTCTTCAGCTCCAAGCGCGGAGAGGATGAACTAGCATCCCAGGTCAAACCTCCCGCGGCACGTGTGCAAGGTTTCGAATGGGATGCGCCAGCGGCAGATTCTCCGGTGAGCGCATCCGAGGGCGCGAGGCCGGAAGAGCTGCCACTGAGTAGCCCATCAACAGAGCCATTGGATATCTCTACGGCCAAAGAGTGGATTGGACCGCCCTTCTTGCGCTTCTTTGCGCATGATCCAGAAGGTTCGCGGGAGCTGGAAGCGGCTTATGCTAAATGGAGGCAGAGCAATTATCGGCTCGCGGAGAAGGTGGTGCAACTCGCCGGCGAGCGGGCAGAAGGAGCAACAAGAAACCCGTGGAGCCGGTCGGAAGTGGAGGCAGCGCTTCGCTGGGTGGGTGAGCTCACGGAGAACGGGACGAAGTTCATCCTCATGGCAGAATTAGGGAGGCGGTTGTTTGCCTTCGATCGCGCGGCCACCGCGATGTTGAGCGGACAGCTCAAGCGCGATGTCTATCGTGACGCTTATCTGGGAGAGATCGTGGAGGAATGGGCGGTGCAAGATCCAGAGGCGTCATCGGCCTGGGTGGAGGCGTTTCCCGAAGGGGCGCTACGAGCAGCCTTGCAGATGAAGGTGGCAATTCGTGCTGGTGAGCAAACGCCTGCCGCTGCGGCCGCCTACGTCTCGGAGCTCGACGCCGGCCCAGCTCGTGACGCTGCTGCGCAAACCGTCGTCCGGCAGTGGGCAGCTCGCGACCCGCGAGCCGCGGCTGAGTGGGCGTGGGCGTTTCCGGACGAGGGGCTTAGACGGGAACTCCTTAGTACCGCAGTATCCTACTGGAGCCGGAAGGATGCAGGCGGTATGCAAAGGTGGATGCAGGAGAATCCTTCTGATCCGACTCGTCGTACAGCGGCAGAGCTTTTGGCAAAGCACCAAGCAGCAACTGAGTAGCTGGAGTATAATGTTGAACTCACTGCTGCCCTCACCGGGGGCAATGCTGAGTGACAAATCAGAGGCGAGAAGGCTGCTCGTTGGTAGTGAATCCGGCCGTATGATGCTGCTACACTCCTGTTCATTCGGGGCATCCAGTGAAAAGATGAGGCGTCCACGGGTGAGTGGACGCCTCATCAGACCGCAGAGTTGATAACGTTAACGGCGGCGGCGCATGCTTGGAAGGCCCGCTCCCATTAGGGCACCGAGAAGAGCCGTGCTTCGCTTCGGAACTAGGGATGCGTGCAGTCGGTCGTTGTCGAACTGGCCCCGTCCGCCGGTTGCCCCTTTCGGATGCCGATGTTGCCCGTCCGCAAGAGTTCCACGGTTGTCCCAGCGGTCTTGAGGACGCACCTAACCTAAATGGACGATGCCGCGCTGGAGAGCTTCGGTGACCGCGCCAGTCCGATCAGCCACGCCTAATTTCTCGAGGATGTTTCGCACGTGCGCCTTGGCGGTGAACTCGGTGAAACTCAGCACGTTGGCGATCTCCTTGTTGCACAGCCCCTTCGCGAGGAGTTCGATCACTTCGATCTCGCGGGGCGTTAGCTGCGGGGCGCCATCGCGCTCGGCGAGCCGTTGAGCGACGCCCGCTGGCAGGTAGCGCCCGCCGCGATGCACTTCGCGGATTGCGAGTACGAGTTCCTCGCCTTCCACGTCCTTGAGCAGGTAGCCACTGGCTCCGGCGGCCAAAGCGCCGTGAATATCGGAGTCGCCATCGTAGGTCGTAAGCATAAGCACCCGCGCCTCCGGGAACTCGGCACGAATAGCGGCCAGCGCCTGGACCCCGGTGAGTTTGGGCATGCGGAT
>DASVRY010000477.1:0-4008 GCA_036388395.1 Chthoniobacteraceae bacterium | reverse complement strand
GGCGTTTCATCCGCTACGTCGGCACGATCGGCGGCACCACGCCGAGCTTTGCCAACGCTGTGCAGATGATCGGCGCGACGAAGCGCCTCGGGTAAGCGCGCGTCCCTCGCACTGAGTTTTTCACATAAGCGGGGGTGAGAGCGCAAGCCGCCCTCCCCCCGCTCACCTTTTCCGCGGTCCTTCCAAATCTCCATGGCTAGCAAATCAGCTCCCCCCGTTCCATCATCGCTCGTCGCGAAAGGGGTGCTCCTCATAGCGGAAGCCGAGCAGATCACGCTCGAGCGCGACGCGATAGCCCTGCGACTCAAGCAGAAGGATTCCGAGCTGCAGGCGATCAACGAGCAGCTCATCGCGCTCGGCCGCGGTCGTTACTGCGATCCCGACGCCACGGAGCGCACCTGCACCGTTGTCGCCGGCGTCGATCCGGAACTCGGACCAGACACCTTCCGCATCAAAAGCGCCGAAGACGAAGCCCGCGCCCGCGCCCTCGCTGGCGCTGATTTTCTCACGCTGTTCAAGCGGCACGTGTGGTACGCGCCGCGCGAAGATTTCCGCGGCCTGGTCAAAGGTCGGCTCACTCCGAAGAAACAGGAAGAGCTGCTCCAGCTATGCATTGTTCCCGGTCAGCTTCAGGGCGGCCGCAAGGCCTACGTCCGCTGGAAGTAGAATTCGCTCAGGATGACCCTTCGTGAGCAGCTCGCCGCAGATGCCGCCGCGGCGATCGCCGGTTACGAGGAGACGTTCCAGCTCGGTGGGAAGGATTTTCCGTGCGTGCGCCGGGATCAACCGACCGCTATGGACCTGCAGGAGAGCGGGGGATTCATCGAAGGCGTCGATTACTGGCTAGTCGTCGCCAAGGCAGCATTCCCCAGCCGCAACGCCTGGCCAACGGATGGCGACGGCATCAACGGCAACGCACACCAGGTGAAGCGAGTCACGGGCCATAAGAATCCAGCCAGCGCCACGCTGACTTTGCACATCGGCTCTTTCGACGAATAACCGATGTCCACTCCAGATCCAGCCACCCTTCCGCTCGAGCATCGGCTCATGCTCGCCGCGCGCGACTTCGCGTTCACGGTTCCCGCTCTCGCTGAACTTGCAGCAAAGCAGCGTGACGAAGACTCCGCAATTACTCCGGAGGGGGAAGCACCGAAGCGAACCAGGCTCATCATCACCGCGCAGGATACCGGCCGCGCCGTGCGCGCTGGCCACGTCCCGATCCGGACCATTCGTCTGGAGTTTGAGATCCGGGCCAACGCCAAAGTGCCTGTCGGTAAAGCGGATCCCTTTGCCGCCACGTGCGGCGCGCTCGAGCAACTTCTCGACACGAGCAACCTGAAGGAAGCGCTCGACTCGCCCGAGAATCATGTGGCGGTGATGCTGGCGACGCGCGTGCCTGGCAACGGCTACAGCGTGCAAGGCGATATCCGCCTGCAGCGATACGTTCTCGAGGTAAAAGCCGTGAAGCTGGAGCTCACGATCGCGAGTTAGAGACCGCCGTGTTGACACCGCCTCTCGGCTACCATGGCCGCAGGCGATCACGTTTTAATCAATCTCACCGGTGCAACCTTCCTGCTCACTGCAGAGACAGGCTGCATCATCCAGTCCAGCGAGCGTTCCGTGGATTCGAAGATGAAGGAAGTCTTCGATGCCAGCAAAGGCTACACGATCGGCTACGTCTTTTACGACTTCGTCGCGAGCGCCGATTTCTCGGCGATTGTGAACTCGCCGTCCAACGCGACCACGGGCCTGTGCATCGCCGCTCCCGGCGTGGCGCTCACCCTGGCTAATGATCTTGGCATCGGTGCATCCAAGAACGGCGTGGCCGCCGGCGGCACCTATACGAAGTCCGTGAAGATCAGCCATCAAGGCGAAGATCTCCGGATGATCTCCGGAAGCACCATCCAGCGTCACGGCATCGCCTAAACGCGAGTGCCGTCTCGCACCCTTCTTTTTGTCCTATGACCGCTACCGATCTGCAACGCCTCCAAGAAGAGCACGACGCCATCTGCAGACGTCTGGAAACAGCGCCGGAGGTCGAGCGAGAACAGCTCGGGCGGGAGTTCGACGAGCGCTTATCTCATCTCAAGAGCCGCCTCGAGGCCGCTGCCGAACGCGGCGCACCGGCCAAAAAGGCTGGCTAAGCGCCGCCCTCTCACTCTCACCAAATCCCAAATCTCCAAATCATGTCCGCCGAAAACATCTTCACCGCCACCAACCAACTGCTCGGAACGGTCGGCCCGCAGCTCCGCAAAGAAGGTCAGGAGTTCAATCTGCACGGCATCACCCTGCCGCACTACCCGGTGAAGGATACTGCACTGGCGGCCTGCCTCGCCACGCTGGGCATCCCGCTCCGGGATCCTGCCCCGTTCACCGACGACGTGGAGCTCGACGGCGACGGCAATGAAGGCGCTCGCACCACCGTCTGGTGGCTTGGAAATGTCTCTTCCGGAGGCGACGAAGCGCACAAGACCGAGGAATTGCTCGGCGCCTGTATCGAGCGCGTCCGCTTCGAGGCAGAGCATCCCCTGCATCCGCTCGTCGCCATGCGCGCCGCGATCGATGCGCGCCAATTCTGGGTCGAAGTGCTGCAAGCGCACCGCCGCGGCCGCGCCATTCTCCCGATCGAAGTGACCGGGCAGGCCTGCTACGCCACCGACTCCATTCACGGCGCCGCCGTGCTCAAAGCGTGCGGCTTCACCCCGCTGGCCTTCAATGGCAGCCACTTCTTCCTGCAGCGTGTGAAGGACGGCGTCAGCGCCCTGCAGGTCCTCAACACGGCCGCGCTGAAGTCGGGCACTACCCCGCCACAATCGATGTCCTACGTGCTCAAGAATTACTCCCACATGCTCGGGATTGCGAAGAGCCAGAGCCAAAGCGTGATCGTCCGCGAGACGGTCGACGACCAGACCCTTCTGCTCACGGCCGACGCCACCGCCAAGACTCGGGAGAAGTTCCGCCGCCTCCTCTAAACCTTCGCCGCCAAATCTTAGATCCTCATGAACGACCTTTCCGACGAAGAAATCCAGCGCCAGCTCAGCGGCGAAGCCACCCGCGGACCGCGCTCCTTTAAAGGACGCGAACTAGCCCCGCTCACCCGCGGTCTACGCGACCTGCGCAACAAGGCGCTCGCGCCCGACGATACCGCCGCTTTCCACGACGTTGCCCTGCTGCACATCCTTGCGGAGGCGCACGCCATCACTCCGGAGCAAAAGCTCGCGCAACGTCGATCGCTCATCGCCGCGACGGACGACGTCGCCACCTTCCGCGCCACGATCAGCCTGCAGCTCGACGAGCTCAGCGATGAGGATCTGGTCGAGGCCAAGCGCGTGACAGACGACATCCTCGGCATCGTCGAGAAAGCTGAAGTGGTGCTCGCCGAAAAAAAAAGCGATCCGGAGGCCCTCGCGGAGCTGAGCCAGACGACGAAGCCCTCGACGCCTGGACCATCGCCCGAACCTCCGGATGGACACCTGAGTTCGTCCGCTGGGAGCTGAGCCTCGTCGATCTCGTTCGCTTCCGGCACGCCGAACTGTGGCTCGAGGGGCACCGCTGCCGGCGCCGCCTCACCGCCCGCAGTAAGAGCCGGCGCGACGCAGGCTTTGACAGGATCGCTGCAAAGTATGCCCGCCGGAATCACCTCCAGTCTCAGTAGCAATGCCGGCTCGCTGAACGATACGTTCGCGCGTTACGCGGAGTGGAACCGCCGTGACCGCGAGCAGCTCTTCGAGGACCAGTCGCGGAAGCTCGCCACCGAGCTCTACATGCAGACGGCCGCGATTGCTCCCACCAAGGCCACCATCGCTTCCAAGGTGAAGTCGCTTGGCTGGGCCGTAATCAAGCGCGGCACGCCGCAGCAGTGGGTTGGCCGAGCTGTAGGCCGAAAGTCCCGCCGCATAGGTCGGCCTTCGAACGAAGATCGCGCCGCTTTCGAAGCCGCACGGGAGAAAAAGCCAACCCTGGCGCAGATGCAGGCCTTCGTTATTGCCAAGCGCAGCAACGCCCGAC
>DASVRY010000476.1:0-3772 GCA_036388395.1 Chthoniobacteraceae bacterium | reverse complement strand
TCGATGAGGAAATTGCTTACCTCGTCCGCCTTCTTGCCATCCAGTTCGAGCGTCTCCTCGGTGAGTCCGAGCGGGAAGGTGGTGTTCACCCAGTTCACCAAGCCAGTGGGGTTCCGTTCGTCATCCGGCGGCAAAAAGCCGATGACTTTCGCCGGAATGGCCTCGTCAATTGTCTCGTAGATGAGCGGGCGCGGATCGTCGCTGTTGATCGCCTCATTGCGGAAGCCGTAGATCACTTCGCGCTGCTTGTTCATCACGTCGTCGAACTCCAGCGTCCGTTTCCGGATGAGGTAATTGCGCTGCTCGACCCGCTTCTGCGCGGTTTCCACCGAGCGATTCAGCCACGGATGCTCCAGCTCCTGGCCTTCTTCGAGGCCGAAGCGTTCCATCATCTTCGTCATGCGATCGGCCGCACCGAAATTGCGCATGAGATCATCTTCGAAGCTCACGTAAAAACGGGACAAACCCGGGTCGCCCTGACGCGCGCAACGGCCGCGAAGCTGCCGATCGATGCGGCGCGACTCGTGCCGCTCGGTGCCGATCACGTAAAGCCCACCGACATCCGCCACGCCCGTTCCCAGCTTAATGTCCGTGCCTCGACCAGCCATGTTCGTCGAAATCGTGACCGATCCCGGCTGACCAGCGCGTGCGACGATCTCCGCCTCCTGCAGGTGATATTTTGCGTTCAGAACGGCGTGCGGGATCTTCTCCCGCTTGAGCATCCGGCTGAGCACTTCGCTGGCCTCGACACTCACCGTGCCGACGAGCACCGGCTGCTTCTTCGCATGCGCCGCGGCGATCTCCTTGACCACCGCGTTGAATTTCTCGCGGCGCGTCTTGTAGATGAAATCGTTGAAGTCTTTCCGGATGATCGGCCGGTTCGTTGGGATCACCGCCACGTCCAGCTTGTAGATGTCGTGGAATTCATTCGCCTCGGTCTCCGCCGTTCCGGTCATGCCGGCCAATTTGAAGTAGAGCCGGAAGTAATTCTGGATGGTGATCGTCGCGAGAGTCTGCGTCTCACGATCGATCTGCACGCCTTCCTTCGCCTCCACAGCCTGGTGCAAGCCATCGCTCCAGCGCCGGCCCGACATCTTGCGGCCGGTGAACTCATCGACGATGACGACCTTGCCTTCTTCGACGACGTACTGGACGTCCTTTTCAAAGAGGCAGTAGGCCCGGAGGAGCTGCGCGATATTGTGGATCCGCTCACCTTGTTGATCGCAGATCGCCTGTCGTTTCGCCTTCTCCTCGAGCTTCTCGGCATCCGTAAGGCCCGGCTTGTTGTCGATGTCCGCGTATTCGCTGATCAGATCCGGCAACACGAAAGCGTCCGGGTCTTCAGGGTTCATGAAGGTGCGGCCCTGCTCGCTGAGATCGGCCTCATGCGCACGTTCATCGACGATGAAGAAGAGCTCTTCCTTGAGCGCGAAGAGTTCCTGTTTGCCCGCCTCGGTGTGGAAGGAAAGCTCCGCCTTGTCGATTGCGCGGCGTTTGTCCGGCTCTTCCATGGCACGGGAGAGGCCTTTATTCCGCGGCTGCCCGAGCTTCACCTTGTACATCAGGCGTCCAAACTCCTCAGGCTTCCCGGCAGTCCACGCTTCTTCAGCCTCGGTGGAGAGGCGATTGCAGAGCATCGCCTGCTTCTTCACGAGCTGATCGACGAGCGGCTTGAACCGGTCGAATTGATGCGTCGAAACGGTAGCAGGACCCGAGATGATCAACGGCGTCCGCGCTTCATCGATGAGGATCGAATCGACCTCATCGACGATTGCAAAGTGGTAGCCGCGCTGCACCTGCTGGTCCCTCGACGTGGCCATGCCATTGTCGCGCAGGTAATCGAACCCGAACTCCGAGTTCATCCCATAGGTGATGTCGCAGGCATACTGCTGCCGGCGGATATCCGGCGTCTGATCGTGCTGAATGATGCCCGTGGTGAGCCCGAGGAAGCCGTAGAGCTGCCCCATCCATTCCGCATCGCGTCGGGCGAGGTAGTCGTTTGTCGTGACGAGATGTGCCCCGCGGCCCGTCAGTGCGTTCAGGTAAAGCGGCAGCGTTGCAACCAAAGTTTTGCCTTCACCCGTAGCCATCTCCGCAATCGTGCCGCGGTGCAGGCAGATGCCCCCGATGAGCTGCACGTCGAAGTGCACCATATTCCAGGTCACCGGCTGATCGACGACGAAGAAGCTGTGCTGCCGCTCCGTCATCCTGCGGGCCGCATTTTTCACCGCAGCAAAGGCCTCGGGCAGGATCTCCTCGAGCACGCGCTCCTGATCATTGGGGTCTTCGAGCGGAGCGAGCCGCTCCTTCCAGGCGAAGGTCTTCGCGCGGAGCTGATCGTCGCTGAGCTGGCGATACTCCTCTTCGAGCGCATTGATCCGGTCGATGACCGGACGCAAGCCTTTGATCATCCGCGCGTTTTTCGAGCCGACGACCTTTTTGATGAGCCAGTTAATCATAGAAAATAGACCCGGCTTCACAGGGAAGTCACGGGGGCGTAACCAATGGACTGTTTTCGCGCTGATGACAAGAGAGCGGTAAAGGGGCCAAGACGAGGCGGAAAACGCCCAACAACGAACGCCCAACTCTGAACGTCGAAGGCAGAGAGCGTGCGTTTCGGGGTTGCGTGCGCGTACTCCCCGAGCCTCGTCGGGCGCATCAGGAAGAATTTGGAAGCTTCGAACGCAGGAACTTGGCGGCGCTTTTCCTTGCCTCCTGCCTTCCAAATTGAACCTGATCTCAAGACTTCAGTCGAGCGCTCTCAGAGGTGCAGGCGCGACCTCAACATCGTAATCCGGGGCGAACCGCTCCTTCAGGCGCGCATGGAAAAGTGCCATGGCTTCCTTTTGCAGCCCAGCCTCCGAGGCCTTCTGCCGCGCGAGGATCGGCAGAGCGCGCAGCTCGCTCTCGAGGTCCTTTGGATCGATGCGATTCCAGAGGCCATTGTTGTAGGCGAGAATCTCGACGTCTTTCTGATCCACGCTGAGGATCTTCGGCGGCGGCAACTCGGCACGGATTCGGCGTCCCTCCACATCCACGTGGAATGGCTGCGTGAGATCAAACCCGGCGCGAATGGTGTAAACGCCGCGTAGCTTTATCCGCTTTTTGCTCCCGAGCCACTGATGCTCCACCTCGCGCTCCACCTGGGTCTCGCGCGAAACAACCGCCAACTCGAGGACCGAGGTTGTTTGCTCAAAGAAGACGCGGTCTTGCACCGTCACCTTCGGCTGGAGTCCGGCTACTTCGGCGAAGCTCCGCCTGACGGCATCGGCAGTCCGAGACGGCCAGGTCTCGATGCGGTAGAAAATGAAAGCGCCGGTCGCAAGAAGCAGCGCGACAATGATCACGACAGCAAAGCCGCACCCGCGCCGCGAGGTGCTCACGAGTTCCTCCTCCGGCTATTCTCCCTCTTCATCTTCATCTTAGTCTCCACCTTGCGGCTAGATGAAGAGGAGAGGGAGAGTTTTGGCGGATCATGCGCTCCTATTGATTCGCGTCCCCTTCCCCAAGCCGGCGCTTGAACAGCTCCAGCGCCATTCCCATGCAGATTTGGGTCACTGCTGGATCGTAGCGAGGTCCTTCATCCCGGATAAAGGCGTGTGCCGCATTGAACTCGTGCCACTGGAAATTCGTCCCTGCATCAGCGAGCGCATCATAGATCACCCGCCGGCCTTCGCGCGGCACGTGCGGATCCTGTCGTCCCCAGATCATGAGCAACTCGCCCCGAATCTCCGGAATGCGATCCAGCGAATCATCGTTCATCCCCTTCCCG
>DASVRY010000475.1:0-4652 GCA_036388395.1 Chthoniobacteraceae bacterium | reverse complement strand
GCGAAGACCATCCAGGTGCTCGTCGATCCAAAGGCCACACCGCACGATCTCGTGCAACCGGGGCACGTGTTCCCATTACGTGCGAAACCCGGCGGTGTGCTCCGGCGCGCGGGTCACACCGAGGCGAGCATCGATCTTGCGAGGCTCGCTGGCGTGACTCCAGCGGGCGTTCTTTGCGAAATCCTCAACGCCGACGGCACGATGGCGCGGCTCCCGCAGTTGCTGGAATTCAAGGAACTCCACGGCCTGAAAATCTGTAGCATCGAGGAGCTGATCGCTCACCGCCGGACCAAGGAGCGCCTCGTCGAGCTGGAGCAGGTGATCAAGCTCCCAACCGATTTCGGTGAGTTTGACCTGCACATGTATCGCTCGCTGATCGACGGCGCGCATCATCTCGCGCTGGTGAAGGGAACCATCACGAAGACGAAGAACACACTCGTGCGGGTGCACAGCGAATGCCTCACCGGCGATGTCTTCGGTTCGATGCGTTGCGATTGCGGCCACCAGCTCCATGCTGCGTTGCAGCAAATCGAGGCTGCGGGACACGGCGTGCTGCTTTACATGCGCCAGCATGAAGGGCGGGGGATCGGCCTCCCGGCAAAGATCCACGCCTACAAGCTCCAGGAGGAAGGATTGGATACGGTGGAAGCCAACGAGAAGCTCGGCTTTCCCTCCGAGCTCCGCGACTACGGCATCGGCGCACAGATCCTCTTTGATCTCGGAGTGCGCAAAATGCGTTTCCTTACAAACAACCCGAAGAAGGTCATCGGTCTCGAAGGTTACGGCCTGAAGATTGTCGAGGTGGTGCCGATCAAGACGGAAGCCAATCCGCACAACGCACGTTACCTTGAAACCAAGCGCGTAAAGATGGGGCATTTGCTGTAGCTGCCTTGTTCTTGTTGCACCGCAGGCGCACCTTTCGTAAACCCCCATCCCCGCATGGCTAACATCATTCCATCCCGTCCTCGCCAGATCGGCTCCCGGCGCACCTTTGCCATCGTCGCGAGCAACTACCATCAGGAGTACGTCGACGGGATGATTGCGCATGTGGAGCGCGAGCTCGATGTGATTGCGCCCGGCGGCTTTATCCAGCGATACGATGTGCCCGGCGCGTTCGAAATTCCGCTCATCGTGCAGGAGGTGGCGCTCCGTGGCGGTGTCGACGTGATCATCGCCCTCGGTGTGATCATCGAGGGCGAGACCGCGCATGGTTCACTCATTGGAGAGACGATCACAAAATCGCTCCAACAGCTTTCCATCACCCACCGGCTGCCGATTGTGCATGAGGTGCTGCTCATGAAAGACGAAGCCCAGGCGCGTGTGCGTTGTCTCGAGGAGGAGATGAATCGCGGCACCGAAGCGGCGCGCGTCGCCGTGCGCATGATTGAGGCGATGGGAGTTTTCTCCTCCAGGCGCTAAACCAGTCTTGTCCATGGGTAAACGTCGAGAAGGCCGGGAAGCGGCCCTGCAATTTCTCTATCAGCTCGATCTCAGCGAAGAGGTGCCGGCGGAACTCTTTACGCGCTTTTGGGAACTGCGATCCGGTCCGGGAAAGGCTGTGCCGACCGCGAAGACACGCGTCTTCACCGAGCAGCTCGTCTCCGGTGTCGCCGCGCATCGGCCGGAGATCGACGAGCGCATTCAGAAGCATTCAACCAACTACGATCTGAGCCGCATCGCGATGGTCGATCGGAACATCTTGCGCATGGGCATCTACGAGATGCTCTATTCGCCAGACGTGCCGCCGGTCGTGATCATCAACGAGGCAATCGAGGTCGCGAAGAAATTCGGCAGTGAGGAGTCGGGGCGCTTCATCAATGGCATCCTCGATCGAGTGCGTGGGGAACTGAGTCGCCCGGCGCGCGAGCCGGCCACCGGAGGTTAGCGGCAAGTGGCAATCGGGTTCTTCAAATCGCTCATCCAGAAATTCACCGGTCGTCCGGTGGACTGGGATGAGCTGGAGGAAAGCCTTATCCGCTCGGACATCGGCGTGCCGATGATGACGCGCATCCTCACCGCGCTTCAAGGCCGGGAGGATGTGCTGAAGCTCACCGCGGAGACGGTCGTCTCAGTCGCGCGCGAGGAAATTCTGAAGGTGCTGCCCCGAGACAATCTCATGCTCCGTCCGCTCGCCTCGAAGCCGAAGGTGATCCTCGTCGTCGGCGTGAACGGCACGGGCAAAACCACCTCCACGGCGAAGCTCGCGCATTTCCTTCAGCAGAAGGGGCACAGCGTGATGCTCGCCGCGGCGGATACGTTTCGCGCGGCAGCGATCGAGCAGCTTAGCATCTGGGCCGAGCGCCTCCAGTGCGACATCATTAAGGGTCAATACAACGGCGATCCTGCGGCGGTTTGTCACGATGCCTACCAGGCAGCGGATAGCCGAAACGTCGAGTTTCTGCTTTGCGATACCGCGGGGCGGCTGCACACGAAGACGAACCTCATGGGGGAGCTAAACAAAGTGCAGCGCACGCTTTCCAAAGCAGACGAAGCCGCACCGCACGAGCGGCTGCTCGTCGTCGATGCAACGACGGGCAGCAACGCCATCGCGCAGGCGAAGGAGTTTCATCAGGCGGTCGGTCTCACAGGCTTGATCGTGACGAAGCTCGACGGCAGCGGGAAAGGGGGAGTCGTGGTGGCGATTCAGAATGAACTCGGCATTCCAACCCGCTTCATCGGCACAGGAGAGAAGCTCGGCGACCTAGCATTTTTCGAGAGCAGGGTCTTCGTCGAGCAGATGCTCTAGCGGAGAAATTCCCGCAGCTCGCGTTAGGGGCGAGCCGTTCATGGGGTTCTTGCGGCGGGTAGCCCCAGCGCAAGACCGTGTCGACGACCAGCTGCTTGTGAACGGCTTCCGGCAATTGTAATCCGTACCGTATGCACTTCGCGATTTCTCCGGCTGAATTCCGGAGAGCCATCGCACGGCCAAGCTGCGGTCCGACCTGCGCCGGCCGATCGCCGACTTTCTTTCACGTAAGCGGGCGGCGGCATTGACAGCGTCAGGGCGCAATTTATTAGTTAACAGCATGGACTCCTCCCCCAAACCGCTGGTGACGCGTATCCAGGAAAAGCTGGCCGCCTCCCGGTTCTTCACCTTTTCGGCCTTGCTCCACGTCGTGCTGGTCATCATGGGCGGTAGCGTGGTGCTGTTTAAGCAGTATGTGGAACCGCCGGATTTTGTCTCCGAAGGAGGCGGCTTGGTCACTGGCGAGGTGTCCGTGCAGCCGCCCACCGAGCAGCCGCCAGATATGACGGAACAGGCTTTCACGCCTGAGCAGCCGTCGATTACTGCGCCAGCGCTCGACTCGATCACCACGATGGGCGCGAATTCGAGCTTCACCATGGCGGCTCCTCCTCCAGTGCGAACGCTCGCTACTAATGCCAACGCGGCGATGACAAACGTCTCCGCCAACTTGAGCAAGGGCGTCGCGACAGGGCTACCGGCGTCGATGGCGGGTCGTGCCGGAGGTCAGCGTGCGACGGTTGCCGCCAAGGCTGGCGGAAAAGAGAAAAGCGAGAAGGCGGTAATGGCTGGGCTTCGGTGGCTGAAGCAGAATCAGAACGAAGACGGCTCCTGGAGCAAGACCCAGCATAAGCCAGCCATGACGGGGCTGGCCATTCTGTGTTTCCTCGGGCATGGCGAACTTCCGGAATCACCTGAATTTGGTCCGACGGTCAAGAAGGGCATCGATTGGCTGCTCGCGCGCGGCACGGAATTCGAAGGCCGCATGTCGCTGACCAAAGAAGGCTGGGGCGGACATCATGGCGTTTACGAGCATGGCATCGCGACCTACGCCCTGAGCGAGTATTACACGATGACGAAGGACGAACGGGTTGCCGAGCTCCTCAAACTCGCAGTCGGCCACATCGTCACGGGACAGGCTCCTGACGGCGGGTGGCATTACTCATTTGCGAAAAAGCCGGATAGCGACACGTCGGTCAGCGGGTGGCAGATCCAGGCGCTCAAGGCCGCGCATCTCAGCGGGCTCGGCATTCCCGGAGTGGACGAGGCTCTCGACAAAGCGATGGTAAATCTCAAGCGCGTCCAGACGCCGAACGGCAACTTCCATTACACGAAGCCTGGCGATCGAGGTGAATACCCGGGCCTGGTCGGGGTTGGCGTTCTCTGCACCTACTTCTGGAAACAAGATCGTGGTGACAAGGTGGTGCGGCAAGGGATCGACTTCATGCTCGATCGCAAACACGGTGATCTGGATTACAAGGGAGACAATTCCGACCTCTACGCGTGGTATTACAACACCCAGGCTGCCCTGATGTATGGCGGCAGTGCATGGACGAAATGGAATCGAATGTTCCAAGATCAGGTGGCGGACAATCAAAGCCCGGATGGAAGCTGGCCACCCGTCCTCGCGAAGGGAGCTCACGGTGCCGCGCTCCTTCAGAAGGCAGATGACGAGGGTCCCATTTACCGAACGACATTGTGTGTGCTGATGCTCGAGGTTTTCTACCGCTACATGCCGACGACCAAGGGCTAATCATAGTTTTCCCTATCCCGCCCGGCGTTGCGAATGCAGCGCCGGGCTTTTTCTTTGTGCGTGAGCGTGAGGGCTGGTGGCAACAGAGGGGTTGCGCGGGACCGGCGCCATGTCTACTCTCCGCGCCTCTTGCGGACTGCGGGGATTGTCCCCGCA
>DASVRY010000474.1:0-14238 GCA_036388395.1 Chthoniobacteraceae bacterium | reverse complement strand
CCGTTACGAACCATTCGGGCTCGGCATTCTCGAGGCGGCGCTCTCAGGGTGCGTTCTAGTGCTGGCCGACATCCCGAGCCTCCGTGAGACATGGGCGGGTTGCGCCGTGTTCGTCCCACCCGACGATGAATCCGCCTGGTCCGCAGCTTTGAACGACATCATCAAGGACGACGCTCTCCGCAACACATACTGGCAGCGTTCACTTCTGCGCGCTCAGACTTTCACCCCGGAGCTGATGGCCCAACGCTACTTCGCCGCTTACAGGTATCTGCTCGCAGGGGCTGCGGTTCCAAACAGTCGCGAGACAGCTCTCGTCGCATGAAGATTGCGTTCTTTGGCTCCAGCCTTGTCTCCGCCTATTGGAATGGCGCGGCCACCTACTACCGTGGGATCATTCGTGCGCTGCATGAACGTGGACATTGCGTCACTTTTTACGAGCCAGATGCCTATGAGCGTCAGCAGCATCGCGACATCGAGCCGCCGGATTGGGCTGAGGTCGTCGTGTATGCAGCGACGGAAGATGCCGCGCTGGAGCAGGTGGATGCGGCGCGCGGCTCGGATCTGATTGTAAAAGCGAGCGGCGTCGGAGTCTTCGATGAGCTCCTCGAGGCCGCGGTGCTGGAATGCCAGAGCGCCGCCACTCGAGTGATTTTCTGGGATGTCGATGCCCCGGCCACGCTGGAGCGGACGATGACAAACGAGAACGATCCCTTCCGGGCGCTCATCCCGCGTTATGATCTGGTTTTCACCTACGGCGGCGGGCCCCAAGTGATCGCGGATTACAAGGCGCTCGGCGCGCAGGACTGCATCCCGATTTACAACGCGCTCGACCCGAGCACTCACTTTCCCACATCCCCCAATCCTCGCTTCGCGGCAGATCTCGGGTTCCTCGGAAACCGCCTTCCTGACCGCGAAGCGCGGGTGGAGGAGTTTTTCCTCAATGCGGCGAGCGCCCTGCCCGAGCAGCGGTTCTTACTCGGCGGGAGCGGCTGGGGCGATCGGCAACTGCCGGCGAATGTTGACTACGCAGGTCACGTCTACACGGCTGATCACAACGCCTTCAACTGCACGCCGCGGGCGGTTCTAAACATCAGCCGCGAGAGCATGGCGCGCTACGGCTTCTCACCCGCGACGCGAGTCTTCGAAGCTGCGGGAGCTGGCGCCTGTCTCATTACCGATCATTGGGAGGGCGTGGAGCAATTCTTCGAACCGGGCAAAGAGCTGCTCGTCGCGCGCGACGGCGATGAGGTCGCGCGGCACCTCCGTGACTTGACGGAGGAGCGAGCCCGCTCCATCGGCGACGCCGCGTTCAAGCGCGCACTGTCCGATCACACCTACGCGCACCGTGCGGCTGAAGTGGAGCGCATCCTCGACGCCGTCCCGCTCGCATGAAGCTCGTCATCCTGGGACTCTCGATCACCTCGTCGTGGGGCAATGGCCACGCGACGACCTATCGTGGATTCGTTCGGGAATTTGCCGCCCGCGGGCACGACGTTCTTTTCCTCGAGCGCGATCAACCTTGGTACGCGAGCAATCGCGACCTTTCCGCTCCGCCTTTCTGCCGCACGGAACTCTACGAAGACCTGCCTGAGCTGCGCGCCCGCTTTGCTGCGGAGGTGGAGAGCGCTGATGCGGTGATCGTCGGCTCTTATGTCACCGAAGGCGTGGAGGTTGGTGAGTGGGTGACTCAGCTCGCAACAGGCGCCACGGCTTTCTACGACATAGATACACCCGTAACGCTGGCGAAGCTGGAGCGCGGCGATTACGAATACCTCGCGCCGCATCTAATTCCCCAGTTCGATCTTTATCTATCATTCACCGGCGGGCCCACGCTCGAGCGTCTGGAAAAGGAGCATGGCTCACCACACGCGGAGGCGTTTTACTGCTCGGTCGATCCCGTTAGCTACCATCCGGAGACGGTCGAACTGCAGTGGGATCTCGGCTATCTCGGCACGTATAGCGACGACCGGCAGCCGACTTTGGAGAAGCTTCTCATCGAACCCGCGCGTCGTCTCCCGCAGCAACGTTTCTCGGTGGCCGGTCCTCAGTATCCGGAGGCGATTGTCTGGCCGGCAAATGTGACGCGCTTCGATCACCTCAGTCCGGATCGGCACCGCACTTTTTACAACAGCCAACGCTTCACCCTGAACGTCACCCGTGCAGACATGATTAAGGCAGGCTACTCGCCGAGCGTGCGTCTCTTCGAGGCCGCGGCGTGCGGGACGCCGATCATTAGCGACGATTGGGATGGGCTGGATGCTTTGTTTACTCCCCGTGAGGAGATTCTCATCGCCCACTCGGCAGCGGAGGTGGAGGAGATGTTGCGCGACATCCCTGAAGAAGAGCGCCTCACGATCGGCAACCGGGCGCGTGCGCGCGTCCTCGCCGAACACACCGCCGCACATCGCGCCGCTCAGCTCGAGGCTTTGCTCTCAGCTAGGGAGCAGCGCACGCACATCGTTCAGCCATTGGAGGAAGCCACCTTATGAAGAAGATTCGCGTTGCCATTATTGGGGTCGGAAACTGCGCTTCGTCGCTCGTGCAGGGAGTGGAGTTTTACCGAAACGCGAACGCGGACGACTTCGTCCCTGGGCTGATGAATGTGAACCTGGGCGGCTATCGTCCGGGCGATATCGAGTTTACCGCAGCATTCGATATCAACGCGACCAAGGTGGGGCGTGACCTTAGCGAGGCGATCATCGCGGAACCGAACAACACCGTGCGTTTCGCCGAAGTGCCGCCACTGGGCGTGAAGGTGCATCGCGGAATGACCCACGATGGCCTTGGTAAGTATCTCAAGCAGGTCATCACGAAGTCGCGCGGCTCGACGGATGACATCGTCGGAATTCTCAAGCGCACGAAGACCGATGTGGTCGTCTCCTACCTACCGGTCGGCGCGGAGATGGCTACCAAGTGGTATGTTGAGCAGGTGCTGGAAGCCGGTTGCGCCTTCATCAACTGCATCCCGGTTTTCATCGCGTCGCAGCCATACTGGGCAAAGCGCTTTGCCGATAGGGGTTTGCCGATCATTGGGGACGACATCAAGTCGCAAGTCGGCGCCACCATTGTCCATCGGATCCTCACTGATCTTTTCCGCAAGCGGGGCGTCCGCCTCGATCGAACCTATCAGCTGAACTTCGGCGGCAATACGGACTTCATGAACATGCTCGAACGCGAGCGGCTGGAGTCCAAGAAGATCTCCAAAACCCAGGCGGTGACAAGCCAACTCGGGCATCCAATGCCTGCGGATCAAGTGCATGTTGGCCCAAGCGATTACGTTCCGTGGCTCAGTGATCGCAAGTGGTGCTATATCCGCATGGAAGGGACGACCTTTGGGAACGTCCCGCTGAACTGTGAGGTGAAGCTCGAAGTGTGGGATTCACCGAACTCCGCCGGCGTCGTCATCGACGCGATCCGCTGCGCCAAGCTCGCGCTGGACCGCGGGATCTCTGGTGCGCTGACCGGCCCCTCCAGTTACTTCATGAAGTCGCCACCGGTGCAGTTCACGGATGATGAAGCGCGACAGAAGGTGGAAGCTTTCATCGCTGGCGAACCGGTTGAAGACTCCGCCACGACCGGCGCCAGCACGCCGGTCAAACGGGTCACGCGGGAAAAGAAAGCCGCACGCTAATCTCTCCCATGCCGACGCTAACTGCCCCCTCCAAGGCCGCGCCTGATCTCGAGCATAGAATCCGAGCTCTCGGAGCATGGTTTCACAATCTCAACCTCGGCGGCGTCCAGACCGCGCCCGAGCATTTCCTCGGCGATTACCCCTCGGTGAAGTGGAAGCGGTTTGCACATGCGATCCCTGCGGATCTTCGGGGAAAGACCGTGCTGGATATCGGCTGCAACGGCGGCTTTTACTCCCTCGAGATGAAGCGCCGAGGCGCGGATCGCGTGCTCGGGATCGACTTCGATGAGCGTTATCTCGCGCAGGCAAAGCTCGCCGCGGAGGTCGAAGGTTTGGACATCGAGCTGCAGCAGATGTCCGTCTATGACGTGGCGAAGCTGGGGGAGAAGTTCGATGTCGTGATCTTCATGGGCGTGCTCTATCACCTCCGGCATCCGCTGCTTGCGCTGGATCTTATCCATGAGCATGTCGCGCGTGACTTGTTTATCTTCCAGTCGATGCAGCGCGGCAGTGAGGAAGTGAGTGAACTCGAGAATGACTATCCTTTTGAGGAGACGGAGATTTTTGACCAGGCCGATTTCCCGAAGATGTTCTTCATCGAGAAGCGGTATTCGAAGGATCCGACGAATTGGTGGATTCCAAATCGGGCCTGCGTCGAGGGGATGCTGCGTAGCTCAGGTTTCGAGATTCTCGAGCATCCTGAGGCGGAGGTGTTTGTGTGCCGCCGCAAGGAGCAGGAGGAGCAACCATGATTGAGGCAGTTAAGTTTTGGAACGAGCCAAACAACAAGTCGCATTGGGACAATCAGCTCGACCCCGAATGGAACACGTTTGCCGAGATGGTGAAGCTGGCTTCGGCGGCAGTGCAGTCGGAGAACCCCGCACTTCTACGGGTGCTCGGGGGCATGTCTCCGATCGATTCCGCGTTCATCACCCGCCTTGGGGACCGCGGTGTGCTCGACGCCGTCGATGTTGTCGCGGTGCATGGCTTTCCCCTGGATTGGAATCACTGGTCGATTAACGAGTGGCCGGCGAAGCTCGCGGAAATTCAGGCGGTGACGCAGCTCCCGATCTGGGTCACCGAGGTGGGAGTTTCGACCTTCGGCGCGGAGGAGGTGCAGGAGTTTGGCTTACAGCGTACTGCACAATTGTTGAGGGGCCGCGTGCCTCGGGTCCACTGGTATAGTCTCTACGATCTACCGCGCGCCTGGCCGGCGACGACAAGGCATCGCGAGGCAGAGGGCTCCTCCTATTACCGGCATTTCTATATGGGCCTGCTGCGTGAGGACGGTTCGCCGAAGGGCGCCGCGCGCCAGTTTTCGGAATACACTCCGGATCTGGGCATCTGTCAGTGGTTCCACTTTGAGGATCACCGGCTGGAAAATGCCGTACGTTGGTTGCGCGATCTCGGCGTTCGTCATCTTCGCACCGGCTTAAGCTGGGCTGATTGCTACCGGCCCGGCTGCGAGAACTGGTTCGACCGGCAGATGCTCGCGCTCGAGGAGTTTGAAGTGACAGTGACGTTTTGCTTCACGCCGGAGCACCGCGGGATTGAGCCACATCACACCAGTCCGCCGCAGGAGATCGCGGAGTTCGCGGAATTCTGCAGTCGGATGGTCCGCCGCTACGCTCCCGGGCAGACGCTTTCAAAACCTCCTGCAGCCCTGAATCATCCGGATCAAATGGTCGAGCCGACTGATGGTTGGGCTTCGCGTGTCTCTGGTATGGACCGGGGCGATCACGTAAACGGAGACTCAGTGACGCAGCTTACGGCACCGCGGGTGTGACCGCGGCTGCCGCACTGGAGGCCGGCGGAAAGTGACGACCTTTCTCCTAGTTCGGCATGCGTCACATGGTCTTCTCGGCAACGTGCTCGTGGGTCGTTCGCCCGGGGTGTCGCTAAGCGAAAAAGGGCGAACCGAGGCTGAACGGCTGGCTCAATATCTCGCTGGCTCGCGCGTGGACGCAATCTATACAAGCCCTCAAGATCGAGCACGAGAGACCGCGGCGCCGCTCGAGCGGCAGTTCGGACTCAGTGCGCAGATCAACGACGTGCTCGATGAGATCGATTTCGGCTCCTGGACTGGTGAGACATTCGCCCGATTGGATCCGCAGCCCGACTGGCGGCATTGGAATGCCTGCCGAAGCAAGGCGTGCCCACCGGGCGGAGAATCGATGCAGGTGGCGCAGGAGCGAATTGCATTCGGCCTCGCGCGACTTTCAGCCTCGCACCCCGCGGCGACCGTTGCGCTGGTGAGCCACTGCGACTTGATAAAGGCGGCACTTATGGATGTGCTGAACCTCTCGTTGGACGGGTTCCACCGTTTTGAAATCGATCCGGCTTCGGTAAGCATTGTCACCGTAAGTGAACACGAGCGCAAAGTGCTCCTTATCAACGGCACTGCAGACATGCGGGTGCGTTTTGCTGGCAGGTGATACTGCGAGTTGATTCAGGGCTGCGCGCCATCTGGGCCGGGCTCGAACCGAACTCGCGAAGACGGGCTCGTTTTTGCCTTTAAGTAACGCTTCATCTGATCGAGCGCATAGACATTGGCCCGCGCGATCTCCGAAGCCATGCAGTCGCTTGGCACGATCAACGAATAGTCGCGCATATAGGCGTCGTTTGCCGTGTAGAGGACGCAAAGATTCCCGGCGAATCCGGTCAAAATGAGCGTCTCTGCTCCAAGATATTGCAAAAGGATATCGAGGCTGCTTGCAAAGAACCCGGAGTGCTTCGGCTTGAGCACGAAGTAGTCTTCTTCCTCCGGTTGCAGGATTTCGGTGATGGGCGCCCCGCGAACTCCATCCTCGAGGCAGTGTCGAACCAGCTTGGTGAAATCCGACTGCCAACGGCCGAAATTGTCGTTCACGTAAATGGCTGGCACCCCCGCGGCCTTCGCACGCTTTTTGAGTGCTGCGATCTTCCGAGCCGCGGGCAGCGCGTGCTTCAACAACTTCTCCCCGCCCTCGAATTCCATGTCATTGATCACATCAATGAGCAGCAGGACGACAGGGGAGCGGTCCGGCGCGGAGCCATGGAGATCAGGATTGAGCTTGGGCACGGGAGCAGGATTTCCGATTGTCGGCCCGCCGTTCGAGGGCGCATGAGAGATCCACCTTCTTTCGCATCTCAGCGGGTTAAAGGCTGCCGATCCGACCCAAGAGGTCCTGGAACTCGGGTGATGATCTCAGCTGCGCCAGTGATTTCGGGCGCGGTTGAAGAGCCGAGGCTTTGCGCGAGGCAGAGTCCGGCATTCGAGCGGCGAAATTGCCGACCGCCGCTTTCGAAACGCTATTTGGGGGACAAAAGATGGCGAATCCTCCGAGATGCCGCGCGTGGCGCGGCGGGGCGGTTCGGCTTCGCTTGGATGACCGACTGGCCCGGAAGCTGCCGTTTGGGAGCCGGAGCGTCAATTTTTCGCCACGATGTGCAAAATACTCAACTTCCTCCACGAGTGGAGCACGCCCCTTGCTAAACTCAAATCCATGAGTAAGCCCCGGATTCTGATAGTCGACGACGACAAGAACATCTCCCGCCTGATGGGAATCCTTCTGGAGAAGACGGGCCGATATGAGGTGCGCACGGAAACGCGTTCCGTGGCGGCTCATGCGGTGGCGCGCGAGTTCCGCCCGGACCTTTGTCTTTTCGACGTCGATATGCCCGGCAAGGACGGCGGCACGCTCGCTCGTGAGATTCGGGCCGACCCAATGTTCTCGGATTTGCCGATCATCTTTCTCACTTCCCTCGTCTCTCCTCAGGAAGCAGGTGGCAAACCTCTCGTGAGCGGTGGCTTCCCTTACCTCGCAAAATCCGTCGATATCGCCGTGCTGCAGCGCTGTATCGAGGCGCTGATGCCGGCCACTCCGAACGCTTGATTTTCGCTCGAGGATAAGTCCTCCGGCCCCCCATGAACGAAGAAAGTCTCCGCCAGGCCCGAATCCTCATGATCGACGATGAGGTGGGGAATCTCTGCCTGCTGGAGAATGTGCTGAATCGTCTCGGCTTTACGCAGCTCCGGACGCTCTCGGAGCCGCGGAGCGCCTATCATGAGTTCATGCAGTTCAATCCAGATCTGGTCATCTGCGATCTGATCATGCCGGGCTTCGATGGTTTCCAGATCATCGAGCAGCTTCGCTCCCAGCTCCCGCGTGATTCCTGCCTGCCGATTCTTGTCCTGACCGGAAATCCCACCCAACACAACAAGCGGCGCGCCCTTGCGGTAGGCGCGACGGACATTTTGCTCAAGCCGTTCGACTCATCCGAGATCCTCATGCGAATCCGGAATCTGCTCCGGACACGCTTTCTCCACCTGGAGATCCAGGAGCAGAACCAGCATCTGGAAAACAAAGTCGCCGAGCGAACCCAGGAGCTGCAGAAGGCGCTCGCCGAGTTGAAGCAAAGCCAGCACCAGATGGTCCAGCAGGAGCGCTTCCGCGCCTTCGGCGAGATGGCCGGCGGAGTCGTGCACGATTTCAACAACGCGCTGATGACGATCATCGGATACAGCGAACTGCTCCTCCAGGATGAGGAGTCGCTCGCCGATCAGGCGATCGTCCGCGAGTATTTGCAGACGATGAACACGGCGGGCCGCGATGCTTCTCACGTCGTTTCGCAGCTCCGCGACTTCTATCGACCGCGTGAGGAGACCGATGTCTTCAGCGCGATCAATCTCAGCAAACTCCTCGAGGAAGTCGTCTCACTCACCCAGCCGAAATGGAAGTATCAGGCATTGGCGCGTGGCCAGACCGTGACCATCAGCCTCGAGCTCGAGAAGGTGCCGCTGATCCTGGGCAACCCCGCCGAACTGCGCGAGGTCGCGACGAACCTTATCTTCAATGCTGTCGACGCGATGCCGGACGGCGGCACGATCACGCTCCGATCACGTCAGGATGGCGGCGAGATTGTCGTCGAAGTAAGCGATACCGGCAGCGGTATGACGGAAGAAGTCCGCCAGCGCTGCCTCGAGCCGTTCTTCTCCACTAAAGGTGAGCGCGGGACTGGGCTCGGGCTCTCCATGGTCTTTGGTATCATCAAGCGTCACGACGGCACCCTGGATCTGGAGAGTGAACGCGGTCGCGGCACGACCTTCCGCATCCGTCTGCCAGTGCAAGGAAGCGAGGATCTCGCCGCTCCCGAGACGAGCACATCCCTTGGGCGATCACTGCACGTGCTCGTGGTCGACGATGAGCCGTTGGCCCTCGATGTGGTCGCCAAATATTTGATGAGCGATGGGCATCGCGTCAGCACCGCGGTGAACGGAGCTGAAGCATTAGAGAAGCTAACGACTGAGGAGTTCGACCTGCTGCTGACCGATCACGCGATGGCTGGAATGAGCGGCGTGCAACTCGCGGAAGCGCTCCGCGAGATCGGTGGGCTACAGCCCGTAATTCTCCTCACCGGCTCAACCTTTGCGATTAAGGAGAAGCCCGCCTGGGTGGACTTGATCTTGAAGAAACCGATCCCTCCTGAGCGCCTGCGTCGTGCCATTTTCGAAGTGATGCAGGCCCCGGCGGTAGATATGGAGTCTGGGGTGGCGGCCTTGGGACAGCCCGCCTGATCTACGCCCCCTCCGCTCCTGCGCAAACCCCCGCGCGCGCTGGCTCCCAGGCACCTTCTCGCTTGTCCCGCAGAATCACCGTGACCGGGGCGCTCATGCGCCATAGGAGAGGAGGGCTGTCCCGCCTGCGATGAAGTTTCTGACCTCCCAGCTCTCCTTCTTTGCCGGCAGATCGGCTGGTGGTCGGAATGTGCGCCTGCTCCTGCGCTTTATAGCGGTGCTCGCCGCGATGGTGGTGGTGTTCAGCCTGCTCTTCCATTTTGTGATGCTCTCCGAAGGGAAGCGGCACAGTTGGATCACCGGCTTCTACTGGACTCTCACCGTGATGAGCACGCTGGGCTTTGGCGACATCACTTTTACCAGCGATCTCGGGCGGCTCTTTTCCATCATCGTTCTGCTCTCGGGGATGATTTTCCTGCTCGTCCTGCTGCCATTCACCTTTATCGAATTCTTCTACGCTCCGTGGATGGCCGCTCAGGCGCAAGCGCGCGCGCCCCGGGAGCTGCCGGAGTCCACCTCCGGTCACGTTATCCTCACGGCCTACGAGCCCGTCTCTGCGTCGCTCATGCGCAAGCTCGGCGACTACGGCTATCCGTATGTGCTCGTGGTGGGTGATCTCGAGGAAGCGCTCCGGCTGCACGATCTTGGGCTGCAGGTCCTCTTCGGAGAAGTCGACCGCCCGGAAACCTACTGTGCCGCCCGAGCGGAGCGCGCGGCCATGATCGTCGCGACCGGCAGCGACTACGCGAACACGAACATCGCTTTCACTGTGCGGGAGCTCACCGGCGAGGTCCCGATTGTGACCACGGCGAACTCCGACGACTCGGTGGATATTCTCCAGCTCGCCGGCTCTTCCAATGTCCTCCGGCTTGCCGAGATGATGGGGCAATCGCTCGCGCGGCGAATCATCGGTGCGGATGCTCGCGCGCACATCATCGGTGGCTTTCGTGATGTGCTCATCGGTGAGGCCACCGCGGCCGGCACTCCGCTGGAAGGAAAAACGATCGCTGAATGCCGCCTGCGCGAGCATGCCGGAGTGAATGTCCTCGGGCTCTGGAAGCGCGGAGCTTTCGAACTCGCTACGGCCGACACAAAGATCGACGCGCATTCTGTGCTCCTCCTCGCTGGCTCAGCGGAGCAACTCCGCCGCTACGATGAGCTCTTCTGTATCTATCATGTGAGCGGAGAGCCGGTGATCATCATCGGCGCTGGAAGAGTAGGCCGCGCAACCGCGCGGGCGCTGGAAGAACGTGAGATCGACTACCGAATCATAGAGCAACAGGCGGAGCGAATTCGTGGCGAGAAATACATTCAGGGCAGTGCGGCGGATCTTGCGACTCTGGAGCAGGCGGGCGTGAGAAATTGCCCGGCGATTGTCATCACCTCGCATGATGACGACTTGAACATTTACCTGACACTATATTGTCGGCGCCTCAGGCCGGATGTGCAGATTATCAGCCGTGCTGTGCGCGAGCGGAATGTCTCGACGCTGCATCGTGCCGGAGCTGATTTCGTCCTCTCTTACGCATGGATGGGAGCGACCGCGATCTTCAACACGCTCCGGCGGACCGACGTCCTCATGGTCGCGGAAGGGTTGCACGTCTGCGAGACAGAGGTGCCGCTCGCCCTCTCAGGGCGGACGCTGGAGGACGCGGCGATTCCGCGGGAAACCGGTTGCAGCGTGGTCGCGCTCGGCGCCCCGGCGAATCTGCAGATCAATCCGCCTGCGACAGCGAGGATGGAGGCCGGAGAACATATAGTCCTGATTTGCACCCCGGAGTCCGAGCAACGCTTCCTCGAGAAGTACCGGGCAAAGCTCCGACCTGCCCGTCGCAGCTGAATTGCTACTCGCCCGCCGCCCCTTCCGCCGCCGGTTCGTCGGGCGCGGCCCCCTTGGCGCCGCCGGTCGGAATCACTAGCACCTGTCCGATCTGAAGCAGCTTCGGATCCTTGATTTTGTTAGCCACAAGCAGCGCGCTCACCGGCGTCTTATGCTGGTTGGCTATTGCGAGCAGCGTTTCCCCCTTCTTCACCGTATGGGTGCGGCTGTTCATCGCCATCGGCCCCGGAATTGTCGCCGTTGCGGGCACGGTTTGCCCGTCATAGGTCAGCAGCGCGAGAAGGCGCTGACCGGCCTTCGTCAGCGCACCGGTCGTTCCCGAGCCGGCGACGATGCCGCAAGTGACGTGCTGCAGTGGATGCGGTGACGGCTTTTCCACGGTGACGTAGGCAGTCTGCACGGCTTCTTCCAGACGCTTCACCCGAAGCGGAACGCCCGATTGCGCGAAGGAGATCCGCCAGCCCGCGGGAGGGCCGCTGGCTTCCGCTGTCCCATCGTCCGCCATCCAAGGGTAGCGCTTCAGCAGATCCACTGAAGTCGTCCCAGGCACGGAGACGTGAAAGAACGTCTCTTCTTGAGCGAGAAATTGCGGGATAGTTAACTTCGGATTCTTGCGCGCCTCTAGATACAGCCTGGCCACGTCGACTCCAGTTAGGTTCAGGCCGCTATAGATGCCGTGGACGTTAGGAGCGGGGTCCCAGTGATGTCCATAAAACGTCGTGAAGTGTTCGCTGAGGAGCAGTGTGATCTCCAGATGCAGGTGCGCTCGCTCCCGATCGATGCCGCGGCCCGTATAGCCCATAACCGCGATCTTCTGCCCTTGCGCCACCTCGGTTCCCGGCTCCACTGCGACCTCGCCGAGGTGCGCGTAAAGGCTGTAATACGGGCAGCCATCCCACAGATGCTCGATGACCACATAGCGGCCGTAATTTGATCCACCGGGGCGCGGGTTCACATGCACCACGCGGCCAGCCGAGATCGCGAGGATCTCATCGAGCGGATTCCCCTTCGCATCGCGCTCGAGAGGCTTTATATCGATCCCCCCGTGAAAGCGAGTGAAGATTGTGCCGTGTGGTGTCTCCCGCGCGTTGCGGACGAAGCCATAGGTGCCGCCTTCCCACGGGGTGGTCTTCACCCCGCCGCTGTAGCGGTTCACGTACATGTAAAAGTTCTCCGGCTCGTTGGTGAAGAGCGCGTCATTCTTCGTCGGTAGGATGATATCGAGAGCGGGAGCGGAGCAGCCGCTGAAGAGCGACAGCAGGAGCGTGAAAAAGAGGGAGCGGGCTCTCATGGGCGTTGTGTCGCAGTTGCGGACTTGCAGACTTCGTGTCCGAAGGTGCTCCCGGTCTGCCGAGGATTGCGATTGCTGCGCCCGGTGCTGGCGCTGCCACTCCGGCGAACGTTCTAAACTTCGAATACTCGCCGGATGAACTCGCGGCTGCGCGCGTGGTTCTCCACGACCGAACGCGTGATCTTGGTGCCGCTTTCAAGCGCGAGTTCCACCGTGAAAACCTGCGGAAGCCGGTGCTCGCGCGCATAATTCGCAATGAAGCCGTAGTCGACATCCCCGGTGTCGAGATCCTCCCACCAAATCTCGTCGCGGCTTTGTCGCAAGTGCCAGGAGACGATCCGTTCCCCGTACGCCGCGAGAGCCTCCGCCGGCTGCACGCCACCTCGGTAGACCCAGTGGACGTCGTAACAGAAGCCCACCGTCTTCGGATCTGTCCCTTTGAAGTTCGCGTGAAACTCACGGGCGCCGTTGACCATCTCCGGCGTGTGATTATGGATTCCGAGTTTCAGGCCAAGCATGTTGAGCTCGTCTCCGAGCGTTTGGAGCGACTTCCCTTGGATCTCCAGCTCTGCATCCGTCTTCCCGCGACCGACCGCTTCAGGGTTGCAGTTGATGACCGAGAATCCTCCTTCCGCTGCAGCTTTCGCAGACGCGAGTAACTGAGCAACTTTCTCGTCGGCCGTTGCGGCGTCATGTAAGGATCCGCCGGTATAGAGCGCCACAGGTTTCAGCCCTTTTGACTTCAGTTGCTCCGCAAACTGCAAGTTCGCCTCTGGCTTTGCGTTCAGAAAGCCTTCGACGTAGTCGTATCCCGCGTCACGGATTGGTGAGAGCACTTCGCCGAGATGTGCCCAGACGGACTTTCCCTCGCGTTCATAGTATTGGCCCCAGCCGTAAATCTGCGTTCCGACGAGTGGCTTCGCCGTTTCCGCACTGCGAGCGAGGTGAGGCAGCAAACCACAGGCGGCAACGGCAGCGGAACTTTGTTTCAGAAAGGCGCGACGGTTCATGAGCAGGCTAATGGGAAGTCACCATGCGAAGGCCGTTGGCGGTCGTCAACCTCCACACGGTTTCCTCTTCCGCAGGCGGTCGCCGCATTCTAGATGAAGGGCATGCACCTTCGCCTCCTGGCCGCTCTGCTTGCTCCTACAGTGGCCTTCGCCGCGGATGCCTTTACGCCCTCAGCCGATCACGAGGTGCATCCCGGAGTGCCACAGGGGAAGGTGATTAAAATGGAGCCATGGAAGTCGCAGGTGTTTCCCGGAACTACGCGGGATTGGGGGATCTATGTGCCGGCGCAATATCGGCCGGAGCAGCCCGCTGCGGTGATGGTGATCCAGGACGGGCATGACTATGTGAATCTCAAGGGCAACTGGCGCACGCCGATTGTCTTCGATAACCTGATTGCTCGCGGCGAGATGCCAGTGACGATAGGGATTTTCATCAACCCCGGACATGATCCTGCCAAAGGGGAGCCGAAGCACCCGTGGGCGGTGAGCAACCGCAGCTTTGAATACGATTCACTAAGCAGCCGCTATGCACAGTTTTTGGCCGATGAGATCCTGCCGGAAGTGGCGAAAAGCTACCGGTTGACCTCCGATCCGGAGCAGCGGGCGATCTGCGGAGCGAGCAGTGGTGCGATTTGTGCGTTTACGGTGGCCTGGGAGCGGCCGGACCTCTTTCGCAAAGTCCTATCCACGATTGGTAGCTATGTGAACCTGCGCGGCGGCAATATATATCCTTCGCTGATCCGGAAAACGGAGCGGAAACCGATTCGTGTCTATCTCGCGGACTCTACTGGCGACCTGGACAACCAATTCGGCAATTGGCCACTTGCGAATCGGCAGATGCACGCTGCGCTCCGGTATATGGGTTACGACGTTCATCTTGAGATGGCGGAAGGCTACGGTCACAATAGC
>DASVRY010000473.1:0-3009 GCA_036388395.1 Chthoniobacteraceae bacterium | reverse complement strand
CACCACCCTTTCCCGAGGATTCACCGCTCGTCTCCATCCTCGTGCCGGCGCGAAACGAGGAGCGGAATATCCGTGCCTGTGTCGGGTCGCTGCTGGCCCAGGATTACCCCTCATGGGAGCTGATCGTGCTGGATGATCACTCACAGGACGCCACCGGCAAAATCGTACGCGAATTGATCGCCGCCGCACCATCCGCCGCGGCGAGGCTGCTGGAGGGGACGCCACTGCCTGCCGGCTGGACGGGCAAATCGTGGGCGTGTCATCAACTCGCGGAGAGCGCACGAGGCGTTTATCTCTTTTTTACCGACGCCGACACCGCGCACGCACCCGGCACTGTCGCCGCCGCGGTCGCGCACGCCACTCGCACGCGCGCCGATTTGCTGTCCGCGTGGCCGCGGCTCATCACCGAGACTTGGGGCGAAAAGCTCGTCATTCCGATGATCCTCCTCCTCGGGATGACGCTGTATCCGCATTGGCTCCTCACGCTGCTGCAGCGCGGAGCGGGACGAGGGAAGAGCCTGCCGTCGGCGATGCGGCGCGGCTTGGGCGCTGCGAATGGTCAGTTCCTCTTCTTCACCCGGCGCGGCTACGAGCAGATCGGCGGGCACACAGCAATCCGTGGTCACCTCGTGGAAGACGTTGCGCTCGGACGCGCCATCGCTGAGCAGATGCCCGCCGGATTGCGGCTGATCAACTGCGACGCGCTGGAGTTTTCCACCTGCCGCATGTACCGCTCCTTCAGCGAGGTGTGGGAAGGCTTCACGAAAAACGTTCGCTCAGCCTTCGAGAGCTCGCTGGGCGGCTTCCTCGTCGCGGGTGCGCTGCAGATCTGCCTTTTCCTTCTGCCCTTCGTCTTCCTCTTCACGCATCCCGGGAGCCGTAGCCTGGTCCTTGCGCAGGTGGCACTCATCTTCACCATCCGTGTGGTGCTCGCCGCGCGCTTCCGCACTTCGTGGAGCAGCGTGATTTTGCACCCGTTCGGTCTTCTGCTCGCCCTCGCCATCGGTCTCAATAGCTGGCGGCTCACCGGTCGTCGCGGCGTCGTTTGGAAAGGCCGCACCTACAGCGACGCTCCCGCAGATTGATGCACGCGGGGTCTTGCATTTCCGCGATTTCACCGCATCCTCCGATGCCTGCCGCGCGAGGTGTGATGTTTCACACGGCGCCGACCTCTTACGAATCCTGTGACTACTCAAGAAATCTTCACCCACCCGATCGCGATCGGATTTTACCTTGGCTCGATCTTCACGATCATCACCGCCTACAATTACCTGCGGCTCAAAGGTGAAATGTCGCGGTTCCGCCGGCACCTCAGCGACAAGCTGGAGATCGAGGCCGAGACGATGAAGAAGGTCAAGACGGAGCAGGAGACGCTTCGCAAGGAAAACGAGAGCCTCCGCGTGAAGGTGAACGCGCTGAACGAAGTGCCTGATCGCAAGATGCAGCGCGATCTCGAGGTCTACGCTCGTGCGGAAAAGCGGATGTTGATCAACGTGCCGGGCTTTGCCCCCGCATGGGAGACCGCGAAGTCGGAGGCACATTCGGAGCTTGTGGAGGAGGAGAGCGGCAAGAGCGCACCGAAGCGGATCTTTGCACGGCTCTTCGGCGGTGCCACACCTGCCATGGCGTTGCAGAACCGTGATGAGAGCGGCCGTCATCCGAACGAGAACGAGAACGGCCACCGTTCCGTGGACGGCGTCTAAGTCCAGGTAACCGCAGCGCTGGTTCCGCGTCGCCCGAGCAGTCCAGCTTCGGAACTGTTGGGGACCTGTTGCACGGCATTCAGGAGATGAACGCGCCAGTCATTCACCTCGACCAGCTAAGCAAGGCGTTCGGTGATGTCCGGGCTGTGGACCGCCTGTCCTTCGAAGTTGGGCAGGGAGCGATCTTCGGTTTTCTCGGTGCGAATGGCGCTGGGAAGACGACCACCATGCGCATGCTCTGCGGATTGGTCCGGCCCACCGCGGGCTCGGCTAGGATCGCAGGCCTCGATGTCTGGAAGGAGCGACAGATCGTGCGCACGAAGTTCGGTTACGTGGCGCAGAAGTTCAGTCTCTACGGAGACCTGACGGTGGAGGAAAATATGCGCTTCTTCGGCGGCGCTGCTCGAGTCGCGCCGCAGCGGCTGAAATCGCGCATTGAGCACCTGCTTGGGATGACCGACCTCGGCGCGAAGCGTCACGCTGCGGCCGGGGCGCTTTCTGGTGGGATGCGACAACTCCTGGCGATCGCCTGTGCGCTGCTGCACGAGCCGCCCTTGCTTTTTCTCGACGAGCCGACCTCGGGCCTCGATCCGGTTCACCGTCAGCAGTTGTGGGATCTGCTCTATGACCTGAGCAACAGCGGCATCACGATTTTCATCACGACGCACTACATGGATGAGGCCGAACGCTGCACCGAAGTGGGGTTCATTAATAACGGGAAGTTGCTGGCCAAAGCCGCGCCTCGCGAGTTTAGATCGAGCTTCAAAACGAAACTGCTCGAGATCGATGTGGAGCCAACCATGCCCGCGCTCGTGCGGCTTCGCAGCCAGCCCGATGTCCTCGGTGTCTCGCTCCGCAGCGGGAGCTTGAGGATTTACGCGGCGGATGCGGAAGGGCTCTTCGCTCGGTGGAAGGCCGAGTGGCCCTTTCCGGAAATCCAGTGGCTCGACCATCGCTGGGTCGACGCGGATATGGAGGACGTTTTCACCGCCTACTCGCAGGGGCTTCATCAGATGCTTAACCCGCTGACCACGTGATCGCTGGCTCACTCGCGGCCATTCTCAGCGTCGCACGCAAAGAGTTTCTCCACATCTGGCGGGATCGGCGCGTGCTGGTTCTGTTACTTGCGCTGCCACCGATTTTCACGCTCGTCTTCGGCCACGCATTCGAGTCGTCGGATATAAAGCATGTGCCGGCGATATTAGTTGATGCCGACGCGTCGCCTCTCTCCAACCAGCTCGTCGCGGACCTCGCGAAGCGTGAGACGTTTAGCTGGAAGGTGCAGGAGTCTCGCTCAGCAATCGAC
>DASVRY010000472.1:0-5067 GCA_036388395.1 Chthoniobacteraceae bacterium | reverse complement strand
TCCCGCAACAACCTTCCAAACTCCCGCGCCTTCTTCCGATTGATGAACTCCGCAACCACTTTCCCCACAGCGGGGCTCATCTTGGACTCTCCGGTGAGCCTCAAGAGCTCCTTCATCTGACCATCTTCGATATCAACGCTGATCCTCATGACACTCACTGTTGCGCACTTCCGCCTCATTTCAAGAACTCGTTTGCGCCTTTTTGCAGCATTTTAGCCCTTAAGATTCAGCATCCGCCCGTTGGCACCACGAGCTGCTCTGTGGTCCCGTTCTGCACGTCCCGCAAAGGACGATTAACCAAGCTAAGGGATCTCAGCGATATCTACGAACTCCTTCGGATCGAGCGACTTCGGTGCATCACCACTCTTGAAAACAGTCACTCCACCGATCGGGATGCTCACGATCTTTTCGGCGCCGAAGCCGCTGAAGCCGATGCTGTTAGGATTGTCCAGCACCTGCCCACCGATCACCACGGGCCCCAGCACTGCCTGCCGTCCAGCGTCACCTGGATCTCGGGTATCTGTGCTCTGGAAGCCGTTGCTGCCAGCATCGTTGATCCCTGCAGTGAGATTGCTATGGAACCAATCTCCGCCGACGCCCACCTCGCCAATGCCGGCGTCCGGACGTTCAGCGATGCCGATGCGGTCGGCAGGAGCAAGGGATGAATTCGCAAATTGTCCGGCAGCGACGTGGCCATACGAAACACCGCCTCGAACGATCAGTTTGCCAATTGCCTCGGCGTTGCCCGGAGTAGTCGGATTACTCCCCAATGCGACGACGAAAGCTTGCTGCGTCGCATTTCCCAGAATGCTGCCGATCTTCACCGTCCCAAGCGTGCCTGTGGCGGTGATCGCGCCATTAAAGGTAAGCTCTGTGCCGCTTCCGTAAGTTCCCGCAACCAGAGTTCCGTTCACGGTTACTTTCGAGGCGCTTCCGGCCACCGCGAGCGTGCCGTTCAACCCGGCAAAAGAACCTGCGGTACTTTGTCCGCCAAAGATTCCACCTTTGATCGTAATGCTGCCCGCGTCGCCTGTGACGACCGTTCCGGAGTTTGCCTCCTGTCCCCCGACAATGCTCCCCCCGATCGTCAGCTTCTCAACTACGCCTAGATTGATCGCACCGCTACTCGCACCCGAGGCTCCGACAATGCCGCCGACTACAGTCACTGATTTGGCTGTTGCAGTGACCATACCTGAGCGGTACGACGCTTTTGGAAAAATCTCGATCGGCGGCTCCGTGAGATTTGCCACGATCGGCGCCGGGTTCGCCGAGTTTGTCCCCGGAAGCGACAACGTCGACGCGGGGTTCCGCCGAGCGCACTGATGCGCCCCGTGTCGTCGGCGAGGCCGCCGATTACGCTCCCGCCGATCCGCGCAGAACCGAGCTGCCCTAGCGTGATCACGCTCCCGCTGGAATCACCAAAACTGCCGGTGACACTGCCACCAATCGTGAGCTTGCCGATGCCACCCACCCCCGCGGATATCGACCCTGACGCATCGGCTACTCCGCCCGCAAGGTTGCCCGTGATGAGCAGCTTGCCGATCTTCCCAGCGGAAATGCTCGAGTCGGCTACCGAGCCGAAAATCTTCGCATCGATGAGCTGATCGGCGATCTCCAGCTTGGAAATCCTCCCCCGATCATACTGCTCCCGCCCGCCGCGTTCAGGCCTTGCTTCATCGTCAGCTTCTCCACGGTGAAGGCGGCGATCGTGGAATTCATAACGCGCCCGGAAAAGGTGGCGCTCGTCAGCTGGCCGGAAACATCGAAGGTGCTGGAGTTGACCTCTCCCGACACCTTTAGCGTGCCGATCGAAGCAGCCTCCAGCGTCACATCCGAGACCCCGCCCGCGATGGTCAACGCCCCGATCCCGCCGGTGATCGTGCTGGTTCCGGAGCCATTCGCCCCTTGCGTGGTCGAACCGAGAAGACCCAGCGATCCCACTTTGAGAGACGCGATGCTCGCTGGGTCGATCTGCCCGACATCGCCCGAGATCACCACATTCCGAGCTTCACGGCTGCACCATCAATCGATCCGCTGCCATTGGTCGGCCCCGCATCGACGTAGCCGATGTGCACGCGACCATCGCCATTGAGCCCGCGCTTGCTGACGCCGACCGTCAGATCCGTACCCAAAGATTCGCGTCGCTCCCTTGTGATGTCTGGATGAAGGCCTCATCGCCGTCCACGTCAATGAAAGTGAGCAGCCCCGCTGGCGCGATCCGCGTTTCGAGAGGTTCGATGAAAAAGGGCACATGGTTCTTCATGGCCGCGCACCCTACATAGCGGCCCCCGCCCCGGTCGATTCGATATCCACCGGCCGACGGCCTGCATCCGAGAGCCCCTCCCCGTCGAATACGTCACGGGAGATCCTCTACATGGCTCACCCGAAGAATAAACACACCCAACATGACCCATTCACTCGCATCATCTCCTCGTCTTCGCAGCGGCCTGGCAGGCGGCCTCGCCGTCACCTCTGCCTTCTGGCTTGGGGCTACTTCCGCCGAGGCACAGATCGCTTACGGTTTCGATAGCACCAACACGCTCTATAGCTTCAGCGTGACCAACCCTACGGCCACCACTCCGGTCGGCAATATCGGCTTCACGCCGGAAGGGATCGACTTCAACCCGGCGAACGGGTTGCTCTACGCGTTCAACGTCGGAGCGACGAATGGCGAACTTTACACCCTGAGCCTCACGACGGGCACGGCCACGCCGGTTGGCACGTTCCCTCTCAGCGGAGGAGCGGACGCAACAGCTTACAACCTCGCAAACAACTCCAACTTTGGTTTCGATTTCAACCCGAAGACCTTGCAGGCGGACGGTTCAATTCGGATCCGGCTTGTGAGTGAAGACGGAGACAATATCCGGCTGAACTCAGCGACAGGAGCATTAGCCGCTGCTGATACTCGTCTCAACGGGACCAGCACATCAGCGGTGGGAGCGGCATATACGAACAACTTTGCGCAACGCTTCGACCTATCACCCGGGCCGACTTCACTGTTCTACGTAGACGCGGTAGCTAATTCCCTCGTCCTCTCCACGAACCCTAACGGAGGCGTAACCGGAACATCAACCGCACTCGGCGTAGATGCCCAGCTAGTTACCGGCTTCGACATCTTCACTGCCGCAGACGGTTCAAGCACCGGATACCTCGTGACCAATGCCGACAACATCGCCGGCTCCGAGCTCTACCGGATCGACACCATCGGAACAAGCGGTGCCACGCTCGTGGGCAACACTGGCGCAGTGAACCTTCTCGACGTCGCAGTGACGCCGGTGCCGGAACCAGCCACGGTTTCCTTCCTCGCGCTCGGTCTGGCGGGTCTCCTCGCGCGCCGCCGGCGGAGCTAGTCTTCAGAAACAGCCGCATTTTAGAGCGGGTGTCGGCGAAATGTCGGCACCCGCTTTTTTTCCCCGGAGCCACACGACTCCTCACCCGCGCCGTTGGGCGAACGGCGAGGTTGATTCACCGCCCGCCACGGTAGATTCTCCCCTCCCTTTTATGGCTGAAGAACGCAAGACTCTCGAACAGCGCGCGCAGATGACCGACATCGAACGGCTGCGCCACTCCGCCGCGCATGTGCTCGCCACGGCGATTCTCCGCATCTGGCCGGAGGCGCAGTTCGCTGCAGGGCCGCCGGTGGAACAGGGCTTCTACTACGACCTGGAGCTGCCGCACCGGATCACGCCCGAGGATTTCGAGAAGATCGAGGCCGAGATGAAGAAGGAGACGAAGGCGAACAACGTCTTTGAAAAGGTCGTGGTCAGCCGTGAGGAAGCGCTCGCCATGGCGCAACGCGGGGAGCTGGCGGCGCTCGCCCCACGCGGTGAGGCGTCGAAGTTCAAGCTCGATATCATCCAGAACATTCCCGAGGGCGAAGAGATCTCGCTCTTCCGCAATGGGCAGTTCACCGACCTCTGCGCCGGCCCGCACGTCATGCGTACGGGAAATATCGGCGCCTTCAAGCTCACGCATGTCGCCAGCGCCTACTACAAAGGCGACGAGAAAAACCCGCAGCTGCAGCGCATCTACGGCACCGCCTTCAAGAACAAGACGGAGATGGAGGCCTACTTCACGATGCTGGAGGAGGCGAAGAAGCGCGACCACCGCAAGCTCGGCAAAGAGCTGGAGCTCTTCTGCTTCGACGACGACGTCGGCCCTGGTCTGCCGATGTGGCTGCCGCGTGGGACGGTGCTGCTGGAGGAATTGGAGAAGCTAGCCAAGGAGACGGAGTTCGCCGCGGGTTACCAGCGGGTAAGAACTCCGCACTTGGCGCGGAAGAACATGTACCTAACCAGTGGGCACTTGCCTTACTATGAGGATTCCATGTTTCCACCGATGGAACTGAAGGGCGACTACTCTGCGGAAGAGCAACGCATTCACGATGAGTTGGAGGATCTTCGTAAGCAAAAAGAAAGAGCATACGAGAACGCAGTTGAAGGCGCCGCCGTGCTTGCAGAGGAAGGTCAGAATCCGGCTGTAGCATACGCCGAACAGGAAGATCTAGAGCCGCAGATTGCTGAACTAGAATCAAGGCTGGAGGAGGTGCGAGGGCGATATCGCTACTACCTCAAAGCCATGAACTGCCCGCACCACCACAAGCTCTTCGGAGCGGTGCGGCGGAGCTATCGGGACCTGCCACTTAGATTGGCGGAATACGGCACCTGCTACCGCTACGAGCAATCAGGCGAGCTCATGGGCCTGATGCGTGTGCGTTCCATGCAGATGAACGACGCGCATATCTACTGCACGCCGGAGCAGTTCGAGCAGGAGTTCGCGGCGGTAAACGAGATGTATCTAAAGTATTTTAAGATCTTCGGCTTCGAGAAATACCAGATGCGCTTCTCCACGCACGACCCGGAGCGGCTTGGCGTGAAGTTCGTCGATGCCCCCGAGATCTGGAAGGACACTGAAGACATGGTCCGCGGCGTTCTCCAGCGCAGCGGCATCAACTATGTCGAAGTGCCAAACGAAGCCGCCTTTTACGGCCCAAAGATCGACGTGCAGGTCTGGAGCGCGATCGGCAAGGAATTCACCATCGCCACCAACCAGGTGGACTTCGCCGTG
>DASVRY010000471.1:0-2966 GCA_036388395.1 Chthoniobacteraceae bacterium | reverse complement strand
CATGTCATGTGTCTGAATCGCCCGGATGTAATTCCGCTGTCCGCCCGTCTTCGGGATGATCGGCGGGCGCTTGGTCGATCCGAGGATCTTCGTGTCCGAAAGCTCATCAAGTCCGCTTTCCTCCGGCTCATTCACGGAGCGGAGCGCGTAAAGAAACTCATGCTTGCGGATGGTCACGCCGTTCTGCCGTGCGCGCTCGAGTTGCTCGAAAACCCGACGTGCCTTCTCCACCGGCTCTCCTGCGCCCTCAACTCGCAACCAGCCGTCGCGTGCGGTCACCTTCACCTCGAGCGTGTCCTCGAGCTGCTTAAGGAGCTTCAGGTCGTTCGCGTGAAGCGACGCGAGCACCCGTGCATTCTCAAACTGCAGCGTCTGTGCGTCCATCTACGATACGCGACCAGTCCACCTCGAGAGCTGGGCCGCACTGACGGGGAGCGCCAACATTGTGAAGCGCCGATTAGCGGAAGCCGTAGGCCAGCGACCAATAGGTGCGTTCGTCGGAGGACTTTTCCACTTCGACGATGAGGTAGTAGGAGCCGGTCTTCTTTGGCGTCACGCGCGCGGCTGCGAAGTGCGGTTTCTGCCATGACTCGACTTCCGCGAGGTTCCCTTCGCTGTCGTAGATATGGACGGAGATCTTGGCGCCTTTGTTGTCCGTACCCATCCAGAACCAGTATTCGTTGCCCTTGAAGAGCTGGTGCACAATGGCCTTGGTCTGCTTCACCGGGAGGTCGCCGCCCCAGTAATCTTCGCGGACCGTGAAGCCTTCCTTCACATAAGGATCAGCAGCTTCGAGGGCAAAGGAGAGGGCGTCATCGATCGTCGCGCGCGCCGGAAGGGCGGTGGCGAAGAGTCCGACGATGGCGGAGAGGAGGAGGAGAGATGTCTTCACGAGTTGGAGTGCGTTACTGCGCCTGCGCCTTGGAGTGGATCTGCTTCACGAGGTCCTCGGCAATCTTATGGATTTCAGCCACTGATTTTTGAGAAATCTCGGGAGCTTCACCGACGCCCATGAGCGGGCGAATCTGGACGAGGCCTTGTTGAACCCGCGTGACGACTGGATTGCCCTTGAGCCGCTGGCTCATGTTAGCAAGGCGCCGATCGAAGAAATCCAACAGCACTGGCTGGTGCAGGAGCTCGGCTCCGTCCGGGGTAAACTGCTGCTGCACGACTTGGGTAAGCGCTTCAGTGCCGCGGAGCCAGCCACCGAGACTGACGAGCTGCGAAAGCTCTTCGCTCTTCAGCTCGATCATCGCTTCCTTCACATCGGAGAGGGCGCCGTCCAGTTCCTTGCGAACTCCAGACCACTCTTTGCGGTCCGCTGCATCGATGATGCTCTTGCTGCGCTTGAGCACGGCTTTGCGGACGCCGATAGCCTCGCCGAGGCTGAGGACGCTGTTGCCGATCTTCTTCACCTCTTCGGTGTTCTCCGCTTCGACGGCAATAAAGCCTTCAGCAATGACGGAACCGAGGAGCAGCGCGACCTGCGGCCTTTCACCGGTTGGCTTCGCCACACCTTGCATGGGGCGCAGCACGTCGGCCCAGAGTGGCTTGCCGATTTTGTCGAGAACTCCAAAAATCTCGCTTGGGACGGGCACGACCACCTCATCGATCATTTTCGCCTGCGCAGGCAGTTTGCTGATGTCGATTTTAGCCGGCGGCTCTGCCAGAGCGGTAGAGGTGACGGCAGCGAGTGCGAGGAGAAAGCATTTCTTCATAAAAGGGGACGAGACGGTCCAGACCAACGATCGAAACTCAATCAAAGGCTGCGCGCCGCCAGCAAGCAAACTTTTCCTCAGCAGGAGTGCCAAAGAAACGACAGAAGACGAAAACGAGGTCACGTCCCCTGCCCTTCTGCCGGCGCGCCAAGCACGCGTGCGGCCATCGCTTTGCGGCTCGTCCAGAGGTTTAGGAGGAGCCACGCGCATGCGAGCAGGCTGATCGCGAGCCAAAAGTAGAAGGCGCGCGGGACTGCGCGTGCAACCTCCGGCGGGAGCTCAGCAATTGAGAGAAGGGTGCCCACGGCATAGAACGGCGTGCTCAGCGGCGAGATGGCCATGAGCCAGGCAGCTCCGGGAAGCATTCGTTCACTTGTGCCCAGAACTGTGCCGGCCATCAGCGGGACAACGCCGACAAGGATCCCGACGAGGAGAATCACTCGGCCGCTTTTTGCCTCCAGAATCGCGTGAAAGCCGAGAACACTGCTTAACATCACCGCCACAAAGAACCCCAGCGTCCGGAACGGCACTTCGTGCCCCGGAAACCAGCGCGACTCGACTATTCCCCGCGTGAACCAGAACCAGCCGACCGAACCGACGACCGCCATGAACAACACCGACCAAAAGGCCGTCGCTGCATCGGCGAGCAGCGGGAGCGAGGTGGCACCTTGCTTGCGTGCCCGCCTCCAGCCGCTGATCTGACTCTGAGGGGTCGGCGTAATGATGCGGCAAAGCACGAAGATCAGGAGGAGCGTCACCAGTCCGTAAATCCCAGACATCACCACTGCCTCCGCTGGCTTTGGGGTCCAATTTGGAACGACCTGTGCCATGCGGAAAAAAGCACGCGACGGAAAAAGGTCGCCTGAGTGGATAAGCGGCAGCGCATTCCCCAGCAGGAGGATCTGGATCCAAACGAAGAAGCCTGCGGCCCAAAGCTTGCCGAGCAGGTGTGATTCGCTCCGCCGCCATTTGCGACAAAGCATGACAATGAAGGTCAGGATCAGACCCCCTTGGGAAAAAACCGTGAAGACCGCTTCCGAGAAGTTCAGCCCGAAGAACCTCACCGTCGGGGCGAACTGCTGCGCTAACCGGGCGGCGGCGCCAGCGGTGGCGGGGAGCAAATCCGGAAGGCTCTCGGAGAAGACCGGCTCAATGGTCAGGTATTTGAAGAACACCAGGCCGAAGTTCGCCATCTGCGGGATGACCGTGTAGAGGCAGAAGACAAGGCCGATGGAGGTGAGAAAAGCC
>DASVRY010000470.1:0-2137 GCA_036388395.1 Chthoniobacteraceae bacterium | reverse complement strand
CAGCGGCCTGTCCGTGTCCTAGCAGCGCGCGCAACAGGCAAAGCAGAGACTTCTCTCGCCTCCTCCGTGTTCTCCGTGCCTCCGTGGTAAAAACCTCCGGCCGCGGCTAATCCACGGTTGTCGCACGGGTTTGTTTCCTTGAAACTCCGCCCCCCATGTCCATCGAACATTCCGACCCGATCAACGCGCAGATCCTCGCCATCTCCGAGGATAAGATTCAGGGTTTTGTCCGTGAGCCGTTCATCGAGATCGCAAGAGCTTCAGGTGTGGAGCTGCCGGTCGTCATCGAGCGCATCCGCGGAATGCTCGCCGCCGGCACGATCCGTCGCGTGCGGCAGACGCTCGTCGCGAGCAACCTCGCGGAAGGCGCGCTCGTTGCCTGGAACGTCCCGGAGGATAAACTGAATTCGGCGTTCGATTTCATGTTTCAGCAGGATCCATTTAGCGGTCACGTCGTGGTGCGCTCAACGGATCAGCAGACCGCTGGATCTGAGTACCGCCTCTGGACCACCTTGAAAGTGCCAGTCGGCCAATCAATGGCTGCGCATTGCGAAGTACTCATGCGTCACACCGGCTGCGAGCGATTCAAGCTCATGCCGGCAAAGGGAATCTTCGCGCTAGGCGTCGGCCACGTGCGCCGGAAAACCATCGAACCCGGCGACAAATCCGACGAGTTGGCGAAGATGATCAAGGTGGGCGTCGTCGATCTTACGCCGCTCGAGTGGGAGGTGCTGCTCGCACTGAAGCGAGAGTTTACCGCCGAGGAAATCGGAGAGAACCCTTGGGCGCGCCGCGCCGAAGAAGCAGGCGTGGATTTGGAAACCTTCTGCCGCACAGCGGAGGATCTCAATCAGCGCCAGGTCATCGGCCGCTTCTCAACTTTCCTCGAGCACGTGAAGCCGTCGCAGACGGGGCAGCGCGTAACGCGCTTCAACGCCCTTTTCCACTGGGCTGTGCCGCCGGGCCGCGAAGTGGAGGCGGGTGGCGAAGTTGGTCGGCACCCAATCCTCACGCATTGTTACTGGCGCGAGGGAGGTGCGGAGTTCAAGAACGTGAACATCATGGCCGTGGCGCACGGCACGGAGAAGGAACGGATCTTCGCGCACAAAGCGGCGATCGATGATCACCTCGCGAAATGCGGCATCCCAGTAAGCTATACGAACGTCTTCTGGGGCGGCCGCAGTGAGATCAAACCATCGGAGATCTCACCGAAGGTGCATCGCGAGTGGCTCGCGAAGATGGGGTAGTTGGAGCTGCGTGATTGGTGATGGGTGAATGGTGGTTGGTAACCATCGGTCGCCCCGGTGAACGCATGAGCGATCCTGCAAAAGAACTTAAGCGAGACCTCGTAGTGGGAGCGGCGCTTTTCGTCGTCACCGGGATCTTTGGGTACGCCCTCACCGGGAGCGTCCGATACGCCTGTGTCATTGGCGCTTGCGTCGGGGTCATTGGGATAGGGATCAGTTTGGTAGGTATCCGCGAGTTGCGGAAGGCACTGGCGAGCCGCCACTGGGCGCCTGCGCCAGGACGTGTCTCTCTTTCGCGTTATGGACTTGTCGGTAAAAGTAGTTATCGAGCTGAAATCCACGTGGTTTATCAGGCAAGCGGGCAGAGCTTTACCTGTACGAGGTTTGTTTTCGGGCCGCGCTCCTCTGCTTCGAACGCCTCGATAGATCGCACGCTTGCCGAGTATCCCGTGGGGAAGGAAGTGCAGGTCTATTTCGATCCGCAAGATCCCGGATCCAGTGTCTGCAAACCCGGAGCTAACTGGTCCTTCCTGGCTTATCTAGTTAGTATTGCTTTGGGGATGTATGGAGGCGTGGCATGCCTCATTCAGGCGCGCGCATTCGATTAGCTTGCGTGGCCAAAGTTAGCGCAGGCCGTCACGGGCAGCAGTCCTTGATCGGAGAGCGGATGCACCGGACCGGGTGGTCCACTGCCACAGACCAGAGGTCTATGCTCCCCCGGAAGGGCGCGCCTCCCCGTGCCGGTGTCGCCAAGCCGTCTCCGAAGGGGAGCACAGGCCTCCGGCCTGTCGTTGCCCACCTCTGGCGGGCAACACCGAACGTCGGGAGATGCAAAGCTCGCCCAAGACCCTTCCCACAATTTCCTGAACGCCATCTTCCCATCCAGCGCC
>DASVRY010000469.1:0-2730 GCA_036388395.1 Chthoniobacteraceae bacterium | reverse complement strand
AGCGCAATCACGCCCATCGCATTGCTCACGTTGTGCCGTCCAGGGACGTTCAGGGTGACCGCACCGAGCGGTTCGCCGCCGCGCAGCACGCGGAAATGCGACTGGAAGTCCTTCGCATGCACGTCGTCAAAACGAAAGAAGGCGTTGAGCGACTCCCCATACGAGATCGCGCCTGGATGCACCGAGCAGAGCCGGGTCGCATGCTCATCGTCCGCACAGTAGAAGACATGACCGGTCGTCTGACTGAGGAGCTGATTAAACACTGCCTCGATCGCTTCCAGATTCTCGTAGTAGTCGAGGTGCTCCTCCTCGATGTTCAGCACGATGGCGTGCTCCGGGTGGTAAAAAGCGAGGGTCCCATCGCTTTCATCCCCCTCGGCGACGAAATATTCGCCTTCCGGATCCCAATGCGCATTTGTGCCGAGGATTGGAATCTCTGCCCCGACGTAGTGGGAGATTTTCGTTTCACCAACCCGCAAGACGTGCGCGGCCATGGACGAAGTCGTGGTCTTCCCGTGCATCCCCGCCACGACGATCCCCTTCTTGCAATTCATGATCGCGGCAAGAGCGTCCGCGCGCCGCACGATGTTCTTCCCGAGCCGGATCGCGGCATCGTAATCCGCATGCCCAGTGCGAATCGCAGAGGAATAGATAACGAGGTCCGCCTGGGCCACCGCCTCCGGATTTACGGGCGTGTAAAACTCGAGGCCCAGTCCCTTCAGCCGGCCAACTTCGATTGTCGCGACTTTATCGGTCCCGCTGACGTGGTGCCCGAGTGAGATGAGCAGCCCGGCAATCCCGCTCATGCCCGAGCCGGCGACTCCGATGAGGTGAATCTTCAGTTCACCGCCACAGAGGATGTCTGCGAGAATTTGCCCGGTATCCATGGTCTTCTGGGTGGTGTGGAGAAAGGTTGGCTACAGTAAGAACGCGTCAGGCAAGAGGAGCGCAAAATTTCAGTATCGTCTCTGCGACGCGCTCAGCTGCCTGCTTGGGCGACAGCTCGGCACTGCGCGCGGACATTTCGGAAAGACGCGCCGGCTCATCGAGAAACCAGCGCAGCTTTTTCGCGAGGATCTCACCCGTGATTTCGTGCTCCTGTAATAGCGTCGCCGCACCCGCGCGATCAAAGATTTTCGCGTTTAAAGTTTGGTGATCCTCCGCCGCGTGTGGATACGGGATGAGCAGGCTCGGCAGAGCAAAGTGCGAAAGCTCCGTGAGGCTTGCTGCGCCGGATCGCGCCACACAGAAATCCGCGGCGCTATAAGCTTCCTCCATGCGGTGGTGAAAAGCGGCGACAAAGGCCGGCAGCCCCGCTTGTGCATAAGCCTCGCGCATTGCCTGCTCATCCTGCTTGCCGGTGAGATGAATAATCTGCAGTGGCGAATCGCGCAGCTGCAACACCGCTTCACGCAAAGCGCGGTTGATCCCTTGCGCCCCCTGGCTGCCGCCCATAACGAGCAACGTGCGGCGTTCGGAAGACAGCCCGAACGCCGCGGTCGCCTGCGCCTTGTTAAGGCGCTGCACGAGTGAAGCCCGGACCGGGGTTCCGGTGACTTCGCTGGGCCGCGTGGGGAAATATTTCGCGCACTCGGGAAAGCCGAGCAGCACGCGCGTGACGAGTCGCGCATTGAGGCGGTTCGCCTTGCCGGGAATCGCATTCGACTCGTGAACAAAGGTCGGGATCTTCCGCAGCCGCCCGGCGAGGATCGGTGCGGTCGAAGTGAAGCCACCCATCCCGAGCACGGCGTCGGGTTGGAAATCGCGGTAAAGGGCGCGGCACTGATCCAGCCCCGCCTTGAAGCGGCCAACGAAGCCAATGATCGCCGGCGAAAGGAGCTTCGGCAGGCCGATGCCCGGCAGCTTTTCGATGCGGAACTCCGTGCGCCCCTGCGTCGCGAGTGCATCGATTTCCTTCTCGGAGATCAGCACCATCACCTCGTGACCTCGCTGGAGCAGCACTTCCCCAACGGCGAGCCCGGGAAAGAGATGCCCGCCTGTTCCACCTGCTGCGATAACGAATTTCATGCTCGTATGCTAAAGGCGCACCGCGGCCCGGCCGGCGCCGGTCCGTACACGGAGCCGCACTTCTGTTTTCGGGCCTTTTTCACCCACCCCCTGGCGATAGATATTAATCAGGATGCCGATGAAGAGCAGGCAGAAGCAAAGGTTCGATCCGCCATAGCTAATGAACGGCAGTGCGAGACCTTTATTGGGCAGGAGCGAGGTCGTGACGCCGATGTTCACTGCGGCTTGCAGCGCGATCATGACGACCAGGCCAAACCCAAGCAACATCCCGAAACGGTCGCGGGCCTGCATGGCGATGAGCGTGCCGCACAAGATAAAAACAAGGTAGCAAAAGACCACGACCAGTGTGCAACGTAAGCCCAGCTCTTCACCAATCATCGGGAAAATGAAGTCGGTATGCGCGAACGGGAGGTAAGCCATCTTCTGCCGACCATTGCCCAGCCCGAGTCCTTCTACTCCCCCAGAGCCAAAGGCAATCAAAGCCATGTACTGCTGCAGACCGGCCCCTTCCTTGTACTTCTCCAGGTCGAGAAACGCCAGGAGCCGCCCCTGGCGCTCGCCGATGTGAGTAGCGATGTACAGCATGCCAGCTAAACCGGCTGCAAATATTGGCGCAATGAAGCGCAGCCGAGTGCCCGCAACGAACATCATGGCAAACATCGTCGCGCAGATCAGCGCCGTGCTGCCCATGTCCACTTCCGG
>DASVRY010000468.1:0-27119 GCA_036388395.1 Chthoniobacteraceae bacterium | reverse complement strand
CCCGGGCATACGGTACAGCACAGATATCTCGTAGGTGGACTGCCGCGCACCCACATTACCCAGGTCACCGAAGCGTTGGATAAGGTCAGTGCGAGTGTCGGCTCGCTGCAGCTCGCGCCGATCTGCACCTTCAACGCCTTTGAATTCGCGCACCCTGAGATCTTCAATGAAGGCGCCTTCTTCCTCGTCGATATCGGGCACACCAGCTCGACGATGATGATCGGTGCGAAGCGGGAGCTGGTGCTGGTCCGCTCGATCGATTTCGGCGGCCGGGTGCTCATCGAAACGCTAATGGCGTTGAGCGGCGAGACACAGGAATCGGTGATCGCCGCCCTCGAGGAGGAGGATGAGATCATGGTGGAAAATGCCCGGATGGCCCTGATGCTCATCACTCGCGAAATCGGCAGCTCCATTGGATTTTTTGAAGGGCGACGCGAGGAGACGATCGGTCGCGTCTTTCTCTCGGGCGGGCCGGCCAAGTCGCGGACGGTGCTGAAGGTGATGAGCGAGGAATTACACATGCCTTGCGAAGCCTGGAACGCGCTGGAGAATTGCGAGAACGTGCTCGCGCCCAACAAGCGAGACCAGCTCCTCGCGGAAGCCGCTAATCTCACCGTCGCGTGCGGAGCGGCTGCGGAACTTTTGACCGCCCAATAGTAGTTCCATGGCTCTTCACCTAAATCTTTACCACGAAACGTCGCGGCTTCGGCAGGCCAAGCGCCGCGATCCGTTGAAGCTCTCGCTCTTCGCCCTCGCGGCCGTCGCCGCAGGGCTCGCGAGCTACTACGCGATGCAGTTGAATACGATGTCGAATCTCTCGAGCGAGCTGGCTCGGAAGAAGGCGGAGTTTGAAGCCGTCGAGCCACAGGCCAAGGCAGCGCGCAATCGGGAAGAGGAACTCTCCTCGACGATCAAGCTCAGCGACACCTTGGTGCGGCGCATTGAAGATCGCTTCTACTGGGCACCAGTCCTGGAGCAGATCGTCAAGGTGGTGCCGCGCGAAGTGCAGATTACACGGTTCTCGGGTGACGTGCAGGGCGACACTCTGAAGAAATGCACGCTCACGCTGGACGGTATTTCGGCCGGCGCAGATCCCCGCAAGGTCGCGGAAGATCTGCGGACTTCGATCGCCGATGAATTCGCGAAGAACTACAAGGACGTGAGTTCGACGTTCCGCTCTCTCGAAGACGGCAAGGAAACGGTGAAGCTGAACGGGCAGGATCAGCCAACTGCGACGTTTGCCATCAATGTGCAGCTTTCCTCCGGGGAAATCCCCGAGGCCGCTCCGGCGCCTCGCCAACCGAAAAAGTAATGAAATACGGAAAAGACGAGATCCAAAAGTTGTTCCTGGGAGTTCTGCTCCTCATCGGATTGCTCTACGCCTATTTCGATCTGCTCCTTGGGCCGCTCAAGCGAGCGCAGTTGGCTACCGAAAAGAGCATCACGGAAGTCGATCCGGAGATTGCTAGAGCCAAGGCGGAGATCAACCGCGCGCGAGCCGTGGAGGCGAATGCGCCTGTTGCACGAGCCACGGTCGAGCAGGTGAGCGCTATGATCCCGGAAGGTTCTCCTGTCGCGTGGTTTCCGCCGCGGATTGCCGATTTCTTTAAAGCGCGGGGCGTGGATCGTGCCGCGACAAGGATGAACAGCGAAGCCGCCGAAAAAGATCTGCCCGGCTTTCGCCGTCTAACTTGGGGCGTAGACCTCCCCTCGGTGGATTTCATCGCCCTGGCGAACTCGCTCGCGGAGTTGGAAAATGAGGAACCGCTCGTGCAGATCACCAGCATCAAGATCGATCCCGCGGCTGAGCAGGTCGAGCAACAGCGCGTGCTCCTCACGGTTACAAACATCGTCAAGCAATGATCTCAAAACTGATTTTCATCGCCGTAGCCGCGGCTGCGCTGGGCGTCCCGGTCCGTGCAGAGGATTCCACGAAACCGGCTGCTCCTGCAGGGAAGTACGTCTTGAAAAAGCGCTCCGTGGTTCATCTGCCGATGGGCACGCGGGCACCGTTTTTACCGATCGGATGGACAAAAGGCGCAGCTCCCGTCGCCAAGGTTGGCGAGACTGTCGTCGCTGCGCCGGTGCTCGATCAGAAGAGCTTCAAATTAACCAGCATCCTCCTCGGTAGCCCCGCGCTGGCCGTAATCAATGGCCGCGCCTACAGCGAAGGGGAGTTCGTGCGCATGCCGAAGACTACAGCGAACCTGCGGGTTCGAGTGATGCGGATTTCTGACGGCGCCGTAGTGCTCCAGCACGACCAACAGGTGCTCAATGTGCCTCTCCAACGCGCCGAGCTCGGGCCGAAGAAGGCGGAGATGGAGTATCTCAGCGAGGATCGGTAGCGGAGAGACGAAGAGACGAAGAGACGAAGAGACGAAGAGACGGGCCCACCGCACTCCTCTTGCGTAGGGCTGTTCTAGCTTATGAGCTGGAGATCCAAAAAGAGAGGCGGAAGCTAGTCAGCACCCAGGCGAGCAGCAGCAGCCGAACGCCTGGCCGAAGGAGATCCGCTTCGCGCTGGTGATCTGAGGAAGAGTGGTGTTCAAAGGAATTCGACCGCCCAGGTCGCGAGAATAGGCGCAAGCAGGAACAGGATACCCACTGTGTAGGACTGCATCCACGGCAAGGACGCGAGGAATCTCTCAATCAGCGTGTTGATCGCAGATCCTTTTTCGGACACCGCCCAAGCCAGCATAGACGTACCTCCCGGAAGTGGCCGCAGCTACTGCTCCGCGTTTAGCTCGGCGAGAACTTCCGGATCACGGACGTCGGCCCAATCACCAGTCAGCTCCAATGCGCGGACGATCTTGCCGGACTGGGCCAGGGCGCGAATTGCGTCGGTCAGCTCGTATTCGCCGCGCGGGGATTTCTCCAGACGTGCGGTGAACTCGAAGATGCTCGGGCGAAACGTGTAGACGCCGGCGTTGTACCAAGGACTCGGGGCTGGGCCGCTCGGTTTTTCGATCAAGTCCGTGAGCTCAAAGTGCTCGTTCACGACGACACAGCCGCCTTTCGCCATCTCGCTCTCGTTTCGCTTCACGCTCACGAGCGCCTCATTCGCACCGAGCGCGACGAGCTGCGGATAGTTGGCGGGTGTGATCAAGATGTCGCCGTAGCTGAGGATAAAGGCGTCGCTTCCCGCGAAATCCTTAGCCAGATCGACCACTCGACCCGTCCCATCCTGCACCACCTGCGTCACGTATTCGATGGCCACTCCGAACTTCTCCCCGTTTCCAAAGTAGTCCTGCACAACATCGGCGCGATAGCCAACCACAATCAAGACGCGATCAACTCCGGCTGCGGCAAGGCCTTCGATAATGTGCTGGAGGATCGGTTTCCCACGCACCGCGATCATCGGCTTGGGCAGCTCGGCGGTAAGTTCCCTCATGCGGGTGCCTTTGCCCGCAGCGAGCAGGACAGCTTTCTTCACGCCGTTCATTGGCGCACCTCCTCGAGGAAGTCAGAGATTCGTTCCATGGCAGTTTTGATTTGTTCAAGGCTGGTCGCGTAGCAGCAGCGGACGTATCCTTCGCCGCTCGGGCCAAACGCCGGCCCCGGCACACACGCGACCTTCTTTTTCTCCAGCAGGCCGAGCGAAAACTCGCGGCTGCTCAACCCGCTCGTCCGGATGTCTGGGAAAATGTAGAATGCACCAACGGGCTGGAAACATTTCAGGCCCAAGTCATTAAAGGCCCGGACGATATAATTTCGGCGATGCTCATACTCCCGACGCATCGCTTCGACGTCGCGCGCGCCGTGATCCAGCGCCTCGATCGCGGCGTCCTGCGCCATGGTGTTGGCGCAGAGGATTGCGTATTGATGCACCTTCATCATCGCGTCGGTGAGGATTGGCGGCGCACACGCGTACCCGATCCGGAAACCGGTCATGGCGAAAGCCTTCGAAAAGCCGTGGAGGAAAACGCAGCGTTCGCGCATGCCCGGCAGCGAAGCGATGCTCACATGCTCGCCCCCGTCGTAGGTCAGCTCGCTATAGATCTCGTCGGTCAGGACGATCAGATCGTGATCGATGCAAAGGCGGGCGATCTTCTCCAGCTCCGATCGGGTTTGCGTCGCGCCCGTGGGGTTGCACGGGAAGTTGAGCATCAACACCTTGGAGCGGTCGGTGATTTTCTCCTGCAACGCCGCGGCCGTGAGCTGGAAGTTGTTTTCCGCCGATGTGGCGATCGCCACTGCGCGGCCATGCGCCATGGTGACGCTCGGCGAGTAGCTGACGTAGCACGGCTCGTGGTAAAGCACCTCGTCGCCGGGATTGAGCAAGGCACGGAGGGCGAGGTCGAGGGCTTCGCTCACGCCGACAGTGATGATCACCTCCGTCTTTGGATCGTAGGTGATGCCGAAATGCTTGGTCACGTACCGCGAAATGGCAGTCCGCAGTTCCGGTAGACCTAGATTCGAGGTGTAGTGCGTTCGCCCTTTCTCGAGCGAATAGATCGCCGCCTCGCGAATGTGCCACGGCGTGTCAAAGTCCGGTTCGCCGACGCCGAGGGAGATCACGTCCTTTTCCTGTGCGACGATATCGAAGAACTCGCGAATGCCCGATTTCGGGATGTCGCGCACGTGGGTCGCGATGTGTTTCTTGAGAGTCATCAAAGCTTGAGATGTAGAAGGTGCAAGATGCAGGCGGGCGGAGCCGCGCTAAGGGGCGACCGCAAGCCGTTGCGGCACTTCATCACGGACCAGCGAGACGCCATTCTCCTTGTAGCTCTTCAATCGGAAGTGCGTGGCCGTCGAAAGCACGCCGCGGATTGTGCTGAGCTTTTCCGAAATGAAGTTTGCAATCTCCTGGAGTGTCTCGCCTTGCGCAATGACGAGCAGATCGTAGCCGCCTGACATCAGGTAGCAGCTCTGCACCTGATCGAATTTCGCGATGCGATTCGCCAGTCGATCGAAGCCGCCACCGCGCTCCGGGGTGATCTTCACCTCGATGACGGCCGAGACTGGTGCCGAATCAAACTTTTGCGGATCCACGATCGCCTGGTAGCCGAGGATCACCCCATCTTGCTCGAGCGCCTGAATTCGGGCGGCGACTTGCTCCTCACTGGCGTTGAGTTCTTTTGCCAGATCCTCATTCGAGGTCCGGGCATTCTGTCGCAGCAGCGGGATGAGGTCGTCCATGTCGGGAAAAGTCGGGGTGGCGAGGATAGCTGGTTGCCTCCGTCGGTCAGCGAAAATCTTTGGACGTGGTTTTCTGGATGTTGGAGAGCATGGAAGGGACGGATTCAACGGTCGGGAATCGAGAGGGCCGGAGCCGTCGCTCGACGGCTGGGGTCGTCGCAGCGCTGTGAGTTCACTTGTGCTAGAAAAGAAAACCCGGCAACCGAAGCCGGATGCCGGGCTTTCGGAGACAAGTGGACGGCGTTAGTGCTTCTTCTTTTTCTTCTTTTTCTTTTCTTTTTTGCCTTCCTCACGAACTGCCAGAGCGGAGAGCAGACTGGTAATGACGCCCGTCGCGGCGGCCGCGATGAGTTCCGGCCCATGCCGGCGGACGACCCGTTTGATGGTTCTACGCAGCTTTCGACGCGTTCCCTTTGGTATCAGCTCGAGCATCGTGCTTCCCCAATCGACGATTGGATCTCTCCGGGTTCCTTTTACTCGTGCCTTTCCAAGGCCGGCGTTCAAGCGCGTGAGCGCGTTCCAGAGGTTCGTCGAGTGACGGGGCGCTCATGGGCAATCTCCTGTTCAGGCTCAGATTGAAAGTAATGGCCGGCGCGGTTCAGCGCGTCGGTCGTCGCGGTCTTCAGTCCGTTGAACAGGCCACCATTCATCCCTTTGCGGAAACGCATGAGATTGGCCAGGCCTGTCCCGGTCGCTTCACTGAGTATCTTTGGTAAGCCGCTTGCGGAGAGCGCCATGGCCGTGGCTACGCCCGTTACAAACCCTGTCGCAATGCTGTGCCGCTTCACTGCTTTCCGCACGGATTTGCGGATTGCTTTGCGAGTCTTCTTTGACGTTTTCATATCCCTAGGCATCGGCGAGAAAGGTCTGGCCGGACGTTGATCTGCGCATTTGCGAATCAGACTGCAACTTGAGAGATAATTTTTCTCAGAAATCTGCAGAAACGAGGAATAACCTTCCATCCAACTCCCAATCGTGCAACGTAACTCCTGCATGCTTCTCCCCCTGGCATTCGTTCTCCTCTTCTACGTCTTTGCGAGCGTCTTTCTGGCACGCTCGATCGCTTCTGCCCCAGTGGGGTATGAAGACGAGCACGGCTTCCATCAACTCAGCGCCAGCCCTCAACAAGCGTCTCAGGCCCAGGTGAACGCGAGGCGTTCGTCTGCTCCGGCCTGCGTGATTTGCGCTTACCGGGGCGTGCGGAAGTTCGTGGTAGGCCCATTCGGGCGCTAGACTTCTCGTCATTGCAGAGCCCGGTCGGGACTCGCGGTTGAAGTGCCGCGAAGGAGGTTTGTCCTCTCGAGGCGCCTAAGAACCTTGGGCTTGCCATGCTTTACCCGGAAACTCCATCGTCTCGGTTTCCGGCTCTACGTTTTTTCTTCCCCATGCGATTCCTGTCTAGAATTTTCCTCCTCAGCTTCCTCGGCGCCCTCACGGCAATAGCGCAGAAACCAGATTGGATCTGGCTTGGCAAGCCGGGCGACAACGAGGTCCGTTATTTCCGGCAGAGCTTCACGATCGTCGGCAAGGTGCTCAATGCGCACGTGGGTGCGTCTTGCGACGATCAAATGACCCTCTTCATCAACGGGCAGGAAGTTGGCAAATCGAAGGCTTGGGGCGAACCCTTGAAGGCCAAAGTAACAGAGCATCTGAAAGGCGGCGAGAACGTCATCGCGGTCGAGGGGAAGAATGTTGGAGGCCTCGGCGGCCTTGTGCTGCAGCTCGAGCTCGAACTTGAAGACGGGAAAAAGCAGAAATTAATCACCAACGGGGAATGGCTGGCTTCAGCGGAGGCGAAGCCGGGCTGGAATGCACCAGGCTTTGTGACCACCGGTTGGAGCAAAGCTGCGACGGTCGGCAAGTTCGGAGCGGAGCCATGGGGCAATGTCTTTGCCAGCAAGGAGGCCAGGGAGGCCGAAGCAGGCAAAAAAGCCAAAGAAGCAACCCCAGCTGAGCAGATCACCGTGCTGCCGGGTTTCAAGGTGGAGCTCCTTCGCACGGCGCAGCCAGGAGAGGGGTCGTGGGTCTCGATCGCCGTCGATGGTAAAGGCCGCCTGTATGTCTCTCCGCAAGGTCGCGAGAAGATGCTCCGGATTACCCTCACCAGCACGGGCCAGATCGAGAAGGTCGAGCCCTTGGATCTCCCGGTCAGTGCTGCGATGGGGATGCTCTGGGCCTTCGATAGCCTTTATGTGAATGGCGAGGGCCCGAACGGATCGGCGATCTATCGCGTTCGTGATACCAATGCGGACGATGTCCTCGACGAGGCGAAACTCTTCAAGGCCGTGCCCAATGGCGGTGGTGAACATGGCGCGCACGCGCTCGTGCTCGGACCGGACAAGCAGATCTACATCGCACACGGAAACAGCACGCCTTTGGTCGCGGGAGTGGCTGCAGAGTCGCCGTATCGAAACTACAGCGAGGAGAATTTGCTCCCCCGAATTTTCGACCCGGTGGCGACGTTTTTCGACAAGCTCGTTGTGCCTTATGGCTACGTCCTGCGGACCGATGAGAATGGCTCCAAGTGGGAGGTTTTCGCTGGCGGCTTCCGCAACCAGTATGACATCGATTTCAACGCCGACGGAGAGCTCTTCACCTACGACTCCGATATGGAGTGGGATGTCGGGCTGCCCTGGTATCGCCCGACGCGGGTTTACCACATCCCCAGTGGCGGTGAATACGGCTTCCGAGAGGGCAGCGCGAAGTGGCCCGAGTACTACCCAGACAGCGTGCCAACGACGGTGGATGTCGGCCTCGGTTCGCCGACTGGGGTGAAGTTTGGCACAGCGAGCAATTATCCCGAGAAATACCGGCGGGCGTTCTTCGCGATGGACTGGACCTACGGTCGCATCCTTGCTGTTCACCTCCAGCCGAAAGGCGCGAGCTACACGGCTGCGAATCCGCTCCCGAACCCGTATAAACTGGACCAGCAGAACGCCAGTCCGGAGGTGGAGGTCTTCCTTCAGGGCAAAGGCCTGCCGGTCACTGATCTGGAGTTTGGGAAAGATGGAGCGATGTATTTCCTCATCGGCGGCCGAGGCACACAAGCCGCCCTCTACCGCGTGAGCCACACCGCACCGGCCGCAGCGGCCGGTCCACTCGCCGCGACCACCGCCGGCAGTGCAGAGCGCAAGCTGCGGCACGAACTTGAAGCATTTCATGGCGCACCAAACTCCGCCGCCCTTGCCGCCGCCTGGCCGCATCTCGGCCATCCTGATCGTGTGATTCGCTATGCTGCACGGCTGGCGATCGAGGCTCAGCCTGCCCGGCAATGGCGCGACCGCGCAATCGCTGAGACGAACCCCGTCGCAGCGTTAAACGCCCTACTCGGCCTCGCCCGTGTCGGTGCGAAGGAAGATCAGCTCGCGCTATTCCAGGCGCTTACCCGTATTCCGCTCGATCAGCTCGATGAAGAGGGGAAGCTGAACAAGCTCCGAGTGATCCAGGTTTCGTTCAGCCGTCACGGGCGGCCCTCCGACGAAATCGCGGCTCTCGCAGTCGAGAAACTCGCGAAGCAGTATCCTGCGAAAAGCTATGCCTTGAACCACGAGCTGAGTCAGTTGCTCGTGTTCCTCGATGCGCCGGATGTCGTCGCAAAAACCCTCGACCTTCTCGCCAGCAGTCAGGATCCGGCGGAACAGATCTGGTTTGCGTTCGTCTTGCGCGAGGCGAAGACGTGGGCGCCCGGGCAGCGTGAGAAATATTTTGCCTGGTTCAATCAGGCTGGCGGCTACAAAGGCGGGAACAGCTTTGCGAAGTTTATCCTGCGCATCCGTGAGCAGGCCCTCGCAAAGGTGAGCGAAAGCGAACGCACGCAACTGGCGTCGCTCTCCACTGTGGGATCCGCGCCGAAGAAGCCTGCGCCAGTGGAGCCCCGCGCCTTCGTGAAGCCTTGGACCATGGCGGATCTTACGCCTGAGCTGAACAAGATCGGCGGCGGGCGGAACTTCGCTCGCGGGAAGGCCATGTATTCTGCGGCGCAATGTGCGCAGTGTCACCAGTTCGGCCCCGAGCGTGGCGGCAACGTCGGCCCGGATATCACTGCCGTCGGCAATCGCTTCAACCGGAACGATCTTCTCGAGTCGATCATCGATCCGTCGAAAGCGGTCTCCGAGCAGTATGCAAGCGTGATTGTCTCGACCAAGGCCGGGGAAACGTTCGTCGGACAAGTGGCTGAGGAAAACAACTTCAACCTGATCCTTGTAACAGACCCGGTTGCCGGAACGAAGACGACGATCACCAAAGCGTCGATCACGAGTCGCGAGATGTCGCCCGCCTCACTAATGCCTCCGGGTCTGCTGAATACGCTGAACAAAGAAGAGATTCTCGACCTGCTGGCGTACCTCGAGAGCGGCGGCAACGAGAAGGCTCCGATGTTCTCGGCGAAGTAAGTGCTCGTTAGCCGTTGGAAACCATAGATTGAGCGGGGCCTTGGAGAGCGGTTTTCCGGTGCGCTGTGGCATTTAGCTAGGCAAGAAAGGCGTCGCTGAAGACTTCCGGGGAGCGCACTCGTGCCGAGTGCTGGTTTCCGCGTCCCGCGGAAAACGAACTTTTCTGCCCATGCGCGATAACATACCCGTGTGAAGTTCGTGATGGCGCGACGCCATCACCGGCACTCGAGACGAGTGCGCTCCCCGGAACTCTTCCACATCCCGTTGCAACAGCCCGTCCCGCTCGTGCAATGCAGATCCTCACCACGGCGATCAGATTACCCAAAGTATTGACGGCTCCGGCAGCCGTTGAAATAAAGGCCCGCTCCTCATCTGCCCCTTCTATGAATTCGATCCTGAATCTGAAAACCGTCGAAAGCCGCACTCAGTCACTTGTCGAGGGCGCTCTCGGGGAAACCGGCGGCCTTCTGCGCCTCGCGCCCTGCTGGGTGCCGCGCAGCTTCCTGCAGCCAGGCAAGCGGCTGAAGCTTCATCCGGATGATCTCTACGCCTTCGGCTTGAACCGCGGCGGAATCGACGAACGTTGGTTTGCCTCCACGACGCCCGCCGCGAACGACAACCGGCGCGAGGACGAAGGGCTCAGCTACGTCGTTGTGGGCGATCAGCGGTTCACCCTGCAGCAGGCAGTCGCCGAGTGTGGCGCGACGCTCATCGGCGAGTCGATCTGGGGAAAATATAACAAGTGGCCCGTTTACTCGAAGTTCTTCGATAACATGGGGCCGATCCCGCATCACATGCACCAGTCCAGGGAGCAGGCGGCGCTCGTCGGCCAGGAAGGAAAGCCCGAGTCGTACTACTTCCCACCGCAGCACAACAACGTCGGGAATAACTTCCCGTATACGTTCATGGGCTTCGAGCCCGGCACGACCAAGGCGCAGGTACGGAAGTGCCTGGAGGATTGGAACAAGGGCGACAATGGCATCCTGGACCTCTCGAAGGCCTATCGATTGAAGGCCGGCACTGGCTGGCTCATCGATCCATGCGTTCTCCACGCCCCGGGTTCGCTGTGCACCTACGAGCCCCAGTGGGGCAGCGACGTTTTTGGCATGTATCAGAGTCTCGTCGAAGGCCGCGAAGTGCCATGGGCGTTGCTCGTCAAAGATATGCCGAAGGAGAAGCACCAGGACCTCGACTTCATCGTCGAGCAGCTTCATTGGGAGAAGAATGTCGACCCGAACTTTAAAGAGAACCACTACCTTGAGCCGGTGCCGGTTGCCGACACTCGCAGCGAAGGCTACGTCGATCGGTGGATCGTCTACGGCAAGGTCGACGGCGAGCAACTCTTCACTGCCAAGGAACTCACGGTCGACCCGGGCACCAAGTGCACGATCAAGGACAACGGCGCCTACGGCCTGATTTGCGTGCAAGGCCTTGGGAAGATCAACGGACAGCCGCTCAGCTCACCGAAGCTCATCCGCTTCCACGAGCTTACCGACGACGAATATTTCTGCACCGAGACCGGCGCAAAAGCGGGCGTGACCTTCGAGAACACGAGCAGCGTCGAGCCGCTCGTTGTGCTCCGCTACTTTGGCCCAGAGGTGAATCCCGATGCGCCGAAAATGGGCGCTTACCGGCAGAACAAGTTCTAGCTCACGTTCCCGCAGAGCGGGGGAATGCCACCTTGGTCTTCATTCCCGCCTAGCCGGGGTCACCTTGAAGGTGTCCGTCGGAAAGCGTGCCAGGAGGACACCTCCCCGCACAAACCACCCGGCGTTTGCGGTGATCGTGATGGTTACACGCTGGCCTGTTGGCTGCGGAAGCGCTGCGCTAATCCCGCCCACGCGTGCTCTGAAACAGAGTGATCGCGCGAGACGTGAAGCGCGTTTCTATCGGTCTCAACAAACCCGGGGGAGGGGGACCAACGTCCAATGAACTGGACGGCGATGCTCTGCTCGGTGATCTGCACTTCAGTGATCGTGCAGCTCGGTGCCTGGAGGACGTTGTTGCGGACAATGCGTAGCGCCGCGCTGTGGGACAGCGGCTGCAGGGGGTCTGCGGCGGTAGCGCAAGCCGCCGAGAGGAGCGTGAAAAGCAAAGTCAACGGCCGCCTTTGAATCATAGGTGCCGCCCTGAGACCGGAAGGGCAAGGCAACGCGGGGCGTCGGAGCCCGCGCTCCTAGATCCCGCCGATCCCACGCTCCAGGGCGACCTCGATTTGTTCCAGCGTCGCAGCAAAGTCGGTTCGATCGAACGCAGCCTGCTTTCGGGAAAGTTCTCCGAGTACTGGCAGCGCCGTATCCAGCGCCGGTGAGGTCGCGGCGGCGTTGGTCTTGAGGGCAGCCCACAGCCGATCGATCCCGAGGACGATCATCTCTGCGCGCCGGCGGAGCTGTGCTGGCTCGAGCTCGGACTCGCGGAACTCCGAGCCGAGCCGCGCAAAGGTGCGCAAAAGCTGAAGCGTTTTCTCCTTTGTCCAACTCTCCCGCGCAGCGTTTCCGGCGAGACGATCTGCCGCCTGCTGGACGGCGGAAAAACTCCCGTTCTCCGGCAAGGCGGCGCCACTCTCCCGCAGCAACCAGCCGAGCGCCTGCCAGCGGGCGAGCAACGCCGGGTCGGGTTTTTTCCCGAGTTTCCAGCTCATCTCGCGCAGTGCCGTCGCTTGTCCGACGAACCACGCTCGTGGGCCGAGCCATGCGCCTTCATCGATCCAGTGCGGGGGCTGGGCGAGCACCTGACCGTCCAGCTCGAAGAACATCTCCGGGTGGCCAGCGCGAACGATCTCCTCGTCGATGTTCAAGTGGCAGGCCACACAGACATTGGCACGCGCATCGAAGCGTGTCAGCTCGCGCATCCCAGCGGCCACCCGCTGCTCGTGCGTCACATCGGGGCGCGTGTGGAAGCGCAGCCATTCCTCAGCGGGGCCATGGCACGTCTCGCAGGCGACGCCCTGATCGACGGTGACGCCTGCGGCAAAGCGCGTCGCGGCCACCGCCTCGAGTGGCGAATGGCACACCGTGCAGCGCGTGCTCTTTGTCGCGTCCTGGATCTTCAAAGTATCTGCCATGCGTGCCGATCGGGCATTCCCCAGAATCGCATCGGCACGGGAATGAAAATCTTTCCGCAGCCAGGTGAGCGACTGATTCTTTCCCTCGCCGCCGCCGTGGCAACCGGACGATGCACACGATGGCGCACTGGTGAATTTCACCGGTTCGGCCGCGCTCGCAAGAGGGCTGCCGGCAAGAAAAATGAGGGCGATAAGGGGCAGACGGGAGGCCACGGCGCTTGCTTATAGGCAGGCGGCCCTCGCTGGCGGAAGAGAGAAGTCAACCTGCAGGCAAGTTCAGGCTGGATAATTGCTCCCAAACCTCGGACACATCGACTGCTTCATGGATGAACCCCCAGACAAGCTGAGCAATGGCGAACCTCTGAGCACAGAGGACCTGATCAGTTACCTTCCCGCGCTAAAGGAAGTGCCTTCGGCACTTCTCCGCCAATTCGCGTCTGGAGCGGCCGTGCGCCGGCGGTTCCGCGAAGGCGACATTGTCTGCCGGGAAGGGGAGTTTGGCTCCACGGCCTTCTTCCTCGTGTCGGGGCAGGTGGATATCTACATCCAGAACCCGCTTGCCCACGTGAAGACCAGCCCGGGTGCGGGCTTGCTCTCCCTGTTCAAACGGATGCGGAGTTCGCTCGCGAGCGACAAAGGGACGGCACAGGCGACCGAGGAGCGGGGCTTTATCCCCATCGATGCTTCCGTCGATCTGCCGCGGACCACGCCGCTTGCGCGACTCGGACCGGGCGAACTTTTCGGCGAGATGACCTGCCGCACTTTCCAGCCGCGCTCCGCGACCGTTCGGGCGACGGAACCGTGCGTGATGGTCGAGATGCTCCGCGTGATCCTCGATATGCTCGTCGGCACGCGCAGCATCGATGCGGAGACGAAGGCGAGCACCAAGGTCAAGGCGCCGACCTTCAAAGGCACGTCATTCAAGAAGCAGCTCGACGAGAAGTATCGAGAGCGGTCACTCGTCAGCCATCTGCGCAGCGTGCCGCTTTTCTCCACGCTGGATCTGGAGTTCTTCAATTACCTCAAGGACAACGCCGAGCTCGTCTCCTGCAACAAAGGCGAGGTCATCTGCAAGCAAGGCGACTCGGCCGACGCTTTTTACCTGATCCGGAGCGGTTTGGTGCGCGTAGCGCAAGCGATGCCTGGTGGCGAAATGGTGCGCACGTATCTCAAGAAGGGTGAATTTTTCGGCGAGATCGGTCTGCTTCGGGATCAGGCGCGCAATGCTACCTGTTCCGCCCTCGACGCGGTCGATCTGGTGAAGATCGGGCGCGAATCGTTTCAGCTCATGCTGGAGCGCTTTCCGATCGTCAAAGCAACGCTCGATCAGGTGGCGGTCGCCCGCATCGAGGCCGGGAAGGAGCGCAAGATGCCTGTGGGTTTGCAGCTGGATGAGTTTCTCGACCAAGGTCTTTTCGAGGCGCAGAACCTCCTGCTGATCGATCTGGATAATTGCACGCGTTGCGATGCCTGCGTGAATGCCTGCGCCGATGCTCATGACGGCGTGACGCGGCTCATCCGCGACGGCCTGCGTTACGACCGTTTTCTCGTGGCGACCGCCTGCCGCTCCTGCCGTGATCCGCTGTGCATGACGCAATGCCCAGTCGGCTCGATCCGGCGCAAAGAGAGCCTCGAGATCATCATCGAAGATTGGTGCATCGGCTGCAGCAAATGCGCCGAGCTGTGCCCGTATGGGAACATCAACATGCATTCTTTCGATGTGACGAAAGAGGTGGAGGTGAAGGCCCCAGCCGCAGCGAAGAAAGAGGCGCCCGCGAACGCCGCAGCTCCCGCGGCCGGGAAAGCCGCCGCACCCGCGACGAAGGCCGCACCTGCGAAAGAGCCTGCCGCGATTGGCCCGGCGGCCAAGGTCACGGAGGTCGCCGATCGCGTGGATCCTACGGGCGAGAAGACCGACGGCCCAAACACGCCGGCCGCCGTGCCCGCGACGGCCGCCACCGTTCCCCAGCCAGTCTCCGAACTGCGTGACGCTGCAGCTCCCACAGCCCCGGCAGCTCCGGCCGCCAAGCCGCCGGAGAAACCTGCCGCTCCCGCCCCTGCGAAACCAGCGGCGGCCGCTCCCGCGAAGCCAGCCGCCCCTGCTCCTGCTGCTCCCCCGAAGAAAACGGAGCGCAAAAAGGTCAGCGTCAGCAAGGCAACGACCTGCGACCTTTGCACACAGCTCAGCGTGCCAAGCTGCGTCTACGCCTGTCCGCATGACGCCGCAAAGCGAGTGGACCCAACGGAGTTTCTCGCTCGCCAGATCGGCCAGCGGGGAGATGGCAGCCGCTTCAGCTGGCTACCAAAGCGGGACAGCCGCACCACGCACTAGCCCGGCATGAGACTCGATCACCGACACGCCCCTTGGGCGATCTTCACCTTTGTCGCGACCGCGATTGCATCGCTGCTCTACCTCGCAAATTTCTTTCCGGATAAACTGCTCTTCCCGATCGACCTGCCGTCGTGGCTCGGGCCGGTACCGCCCCTGCGAAATACCTTCGGCGGAACACCGCTGGGTTTGATCTTCGGCACGATCGCTTTCCTTATCTTTCTCTTCGCCTCTGCCCTCGGGGTCCGAAAAAAGAAGCGGCTCTGGCGTATCGGCCACGTCCAGATGTGGCTGCGGGCGCACATCTGGCTGACCATCCTCACCGTTCCACTGGTGCTCTTCCACTGCGGGTTTCAATCCGGCGGTGCACACACTTCGGTGCTCCTGTGGCTCTACGCGTTCGTGATGGGCAGCGGCTTCTTCGGTCTCGCGCTCCAGCAATTCATGCCTCGGCTGATGAAGGAGAGGCTGCCGAATGAAGTCGTCTTCGAGCAGATCCCGCATATCCGGGAGAAGCTCTTCGAAGCCGCGCTGACGCTTCGCCAGGAACTGCGCAACGCTGGCAAACCACCGGCGCCCGCTGCCGGGGCCAAAGCTGCGCCCGCCGCCGAAGCGGCTGCAGTCGCCACAGTTGCCACGGTGGTCGCGCCCGTCGAAGAAGATGAATCGCCGACGATCATTGGTGAGTTTCTCGATGAAGAGGCGCTCCCCTATCTGCGCGCCCGCCGGGGCTCCAGCCGCCGCTTGGGGGATCAGCGAACCGCCGACGATCTCTTCCGGTTGCTCAAGCTCAACGTGACCGACAAGTGGCGTCCGCGCGTCGAGATGCTGCACCAATGGTGTGCCGATCGCCGCCAGATGGATTTGCAACAGCGCCTGCACCACTGGCTCCACGGCTGGCTGATCATCCATGTGCCGACCTCCTTCGCATTGCTCATCATGACCGCCTGGCACGCTTGGGCCGCGGTGAGCTTCCTCATCGTTCCATAGGTCATGGCCGGACCAAACCGCACCCAGAAGCAGGTCGCCGAGAAGTACAAGGGCAACCTCGATTACTTCCGCAAAGGCCACTACCTCCGTCGCCTGCGGCTGCTCGCTTTTCTCCTCGCGGTCTTCGGCAGTATCGCCGCGGTGCTGACCTTCCGCGATTGGGGTACGCAGGAGGCGTTCAACACCGGGCCGCTCTCCGCGAACCACGCCCGATTTGTGCACGACTGCAAAGTCTGCCACGAAGCCGCGCAGACCGATCCGCTGAATGGCATGCCTTTCTCGAAGATCGGCGAAACCTTTTCCCAAGTGCGCCAGCTTTCCTCCGACGAGCTGAAGACCGTCAGCCTCACGTCGCTGGACAAAGTTAAAAGCACCGCTACAGGGCTGACTGAGCACGCCGCGGGGCTCAATTCGGATCGTCTCCGCGAACTGGCCGAGAAAGGCCTCGCTCTGACTGATCTCACTCGGATGGATCAGGCGTGCCTGAAGTGCCACGATCCGGTGCAGCTCCATGCGCCGCAAGCGGCATCGCTCGGGCTGCTCACCGTCTCCAAAGAACTGTCGCTCGTTCATGCGGGCTCCTGCTCCAGCTGCCATCGCGAACACGAGGGACCCGGCCCGATGAAGCTGCCTGCGAGCGATACCTGCGCAAGTTGCCACAACAGCGCCGACCGGCTCGAACGCACCTTGAAGCTGATCAAGCTCGACAATCCGCAAGTGCCACAGCAAGCGGAAAACCGCGACCTCGGTGATGGGCTCTTGCGTTTCATCGTGCCGCCGAAGCCGACCGGTCAGCCCGTCGTGTTCGACCATTATGCGAATGGCCACCCGCCCTTCGACTACGAACGTCCCGAGGCTCGCGATCCGGGAACGCTGAACTACAACCACCAGCGCCACGAGCAGGATGACATTCCGATGCTCAACGGCCGCAAAATGGATTGTGCCGATTGCCACAAGCCCGGTGCAGACGGCGTTTACTATCAGCGGGTTAGCTACGAGCAGAACTGCAAGCAGTGTCATTCGCTGCACCTCGATCCCGACATTCCCTCGGTCGCCATTCCGCACGGCGATCCGGAAAAGGTGCGCGCGTTTTTGCGCAGCCTTACAACGCAGTATGCCGATCACTACGTGAAGGAGAATGGCACAGCGGATCGCTTCCAACTCGGCGTCTTCATCAAGCGGCAATTCGAGAAGCTCAATCAACGCGGCATGCGCACCGGCGAAGAGCTCGAGCGGCGCGTATTCTTCACCGGCGATCCACCGCGCGAGACGGAGCGGATTACCCCGCGCACGAACAAAGGGCTTTTCTTCCCGGCGTGCGCCAAGTGCCATGAAGTGACTGCGGGTGAATCGAACAGCGCGCCGCGGATCTCGCCTGTGAACATCGCCGATCGCTGGGTGCATCGAGGTCCGTTCACGCACGTGCCGCACAAGCACATGGCCTGCAACGACTGCCACGGTGCCGCACACGAGAGCACCGAAACGAGCGACATCCTCATGCCTTCGCAGAAGCTCTGCGCTGAGTGTCACCGGCCGCTGCAGGTCGACGCCGTTGTGCCGCTGGCGGGCGGTGTCGCGTTGCGTCCCGGCTCTACTGAACTCGCGGCCAAGCAGCGGCGTGAGGGCGGGGTGATGGAGGATTGCCAGAGCTGCCACACCTTCCATGCACCGCCTGAAGCGATCCAGTTTGCGCGGGAGCGTGGGATCGAAGTTGGATCAGGCGCGGCAAAATCAACGCCGCTCCCGCCAAGCCCCTCTCAGTAGCTCGGCTCCGGCGAATGGCAGCGGTGATTGCCACTACTGCGCTTGCCCGACTCGAGAGATTCACTACCCAAGTCATTCTGAGCGGAGCGGAGGGAGCTTTAGCGACTAGAGCGCAGTCGAAGAGCCGAGGCTTTGCGAGACAGCGCCGGGGAGGATGCGGGCGGCGCAACTGATCCCCCGTGGCCGGGAACGTGCGCCACTTGGCCGCTTCGCGTAATCACTCGTAATGCGGCGGGGTCCCTCGGCTTCGCTCGGGATGACCCTGTGTGTGTAGGCGGTCTCCGAAGTTCCTAAACTCCAAATCTCACTCCCGCGCTCGGGCGCGATTAAGCTTTGACGTTCGCTAAATCATCGGCTTAGATTCCGACCCATTTTCGGTGAGGTGGCTGAGTGGTCGAAAGCAGGACTTTGCTAAAGTCCCGTACTCGCAAGGGTACCCAGGGTTCGAATCCCTGCCTCACCGCTGTTGCTCCTCGCGGAGCAACGACGACATGCCTTTTCTCTCTTCCGGTGTCTTTTCGCGAGTCATCGCGCTCGCCCTGCTCACGACGCTTTCCACTGGCTGCGCCTTGCTCCCTTGGAAACGAACCAAACGCGAAAAGGACAGCGCACCGCGGGCGACACTGCCGCGCTTCATCGGGACGATCACTCTGGTCGATGAAGATGAGCGATTCGTTCTCATCGACACTGGAATGCTGCCCGACCTGACCACGGGAGCGAAGTTACGCAGCGTAACTGGCGCGGCCGAGTCCGGTAAGCTCACCGTCAGCGACGTGCGCAAACGTCCCTTCATCATCGCCGACATCACGCACGGTGAGCCGAAGAAGGGCGACCGCGTAGTCGAAGAGTAGGATCGAACTTTGAGAACCCTCAGTGCTGTGCGCGCGGCACGCGGAAATCCTCATCGAGGATAGCGTCCAGCTCCGCCAACCCCCGCGCCAGTGCTTCCCGCTGCTCGATCAGTTGAGGGTGCGTCGTTGCATCAAAGGGCTCCGCGAGTGCTGTCTCGCATCGCTTCGAGAGAGGCCCTTTCCGCAGAGTGCCATCCGGGCGGCGAGAAAGAGCGTCAAGTTCCGCTACACGCTGCTGCACTTCCTGGATTTTCTCCAAGGCCATCGCTTCCGTTATCTCCCTTGCCGTCACACGTTGTAATTGCCGGCACTCGAAAAGCCGGCAGCGCTCGGGCCGGGACTCGTAGATCGAGCAGCGCGAATCCCGGTGCGCAGGGCAGGGCTGAAGAATGCACTGGTGGCCATGTTTGCGCTTGAGCTTCAGCCCGAGGGCGGCGAGCTCCTGCGGAGAGTCGCCTGGCTGCAAGCGCACCGTGTGAAAGATGCCACCATTGCAGCAAAGGCCGCACGCTGTGCAGAGGCGCGATGCGGGCGAGGAGGTTTCAGGCGGCAGCATCGGGCGCGGGTGAGCCGTACGCCGGGCGAGCGTCCGGTGCAAGTCCGCGCTCGCGCAGACGAGCCTCGGAAATTTCCTCCTCATGCGTGCAGCCCCGTGCAGAATACCGGGTCCATGGCACTACTCGGCCAACGCCAATCGCTCCCAATCGTTCGCCAGGCGGCGCCCGGCTTTTACCTCGATGGAGGTCCGCACGGTGAAATCCTTCTCCCCGGCCGTTATCTCGCGAAAACTGCCAAAGCTGGTGAGCAGGTCGAAGTTTTCATCTACCGCGACTCCGAAGATCGGCTTGTCGCCACCACCGAGACGCCGCGCGCAGTGGTGGGCGAGTTCGCAAACCTGCGGGTCGTCACCCGGCACCCAAGCGCGGGGTCGTTCCTCGATTGGGGTCTGGAGAAAGATCTCCTTTTGCCGCTGCGCGAGCACGCCAGATCATTGCGGATCGGCGACTGGGTGCTCGTGCGCGTCGCGATCGATGAACGCTCTGATCGCATCGTGGCCAGCGCGCGGCTGAACCGCTGGCTCGATCTTACCCCGGCAAACTACACCGCCGGGCAAGCGGTGAAGCTCATTGTCGAAAGCGAGACGCCGCTCGGATGGCGGGCGATCATCAATCACGCCCACCGCGGGCTCCTCTACCGTGCTGAGCTGTCCACGCCGCTTACGATCGGACAGCAACTCGATGGCTTTATCCGCACGCTGCGTCCAGATGGGAAGATCGACCTTGGCCTCGACCGCACCGGGCATACCCGGCTTGCACCGTTGACCGAGCAGATCATCGACGCACTAAAGCAAGCAGGCGGCCACCTGCCGTATCACGACGGCAGTTCTCCCGAAGAGATCCGCGCCGCCTTCGGCATCAGCAAAAAGTCCTTCAAGCAAACCATAGGCGTCCTTTTCCGCGAGCGCCGCCTGCTGCTGGAGCCGGATGGCATCAGATTGGCGGCAAAAGCGTAGACCGCCTCCTGTCAGCTGTTATCCAGAAATGGGTCCAGCAGCTTGAGTCCGTCAAGCTGAGTGAAGTCGGCAGTGTTGCGCGTTACCAGCACCAGATCGTGATGTAGAGCCGTTGCTGCGATGATTGCATCCGCAAGGGCGATTCGCCGGCTTTGCCTTAGTTCGATTGCCTTGGCCACACAGCGTCCGCCAGTGGAAGAATCGTCATCTGGGCAAATGCTGCTTCGAGCCAGCCTCGTTCAATCGCGGAAAGAAGGTGATAACCTAACGTCTCAATTTGCGTGACGCTGGCGACTGCCAGATCTCTGCGGTCGAGAATCTCATCAAGCACCGGATGCGCAGCCATGGCGCCGTAGATGAGGATGTTGCTATCCAGCAACATCAGTTAGCGACGTTCTGAAAGCGGTCGCTCCGCGCGCTCGTTCCGCTGCCAGGCTATTGGATCGGAAATCCCGTGGAACGGGGTGAGTTTCCGCAACTCTCTCAACGCCTGCAACGGGGTTCCCAAAGCGCGGTGGCTATCCTCGGCGCGTTCGAGCGTGGCGACGATCTTGACTTTCCCTGTCAGCAAGTGATCGGGCAGCGGCAGATGCAGTGTTCCGTCCCCGTGCGGTTCGAGGACTGCCGTGATCGTGCTCATGCTGCGAAAGCTACTTTCAAATGACGGAAGAAGCAATGTCTCCGAGGGTCGGGTCTGCGAGATCTTTCCGTCAGGAGAGGGGTGGTCCACGAAGCGCCGGGCTCCTTCGACTGCGCTCCAGTCGCTGAGGCTCCATCCGCTTCGCTCAGGATGACTTAGCTTCCTTGGGAGGCTTTCCCGATCACCAATCACCCGGCCCACCTACGCGTGCTTCGGGGCCCGGACGGTGCCGGCTTCGATGTCGCGGGCGCGACGTTCGACTATCCGCGTTGCGACGCCTTCGACCATCTCCTCCAGCAGGAGGCGCAGATGACTGCCCGCGCGGAAATCACTTGGCGCGATATGGCGGACACGGTCAGCGTGCGTGGAAAGCTGAAAGCATTTCTTGAAGCTCGCGCGGCTTGGCTCTTCGGGATTGTAGACGGCAATGGCCTGTCCCCCGTGTTGCCGGATCACGGTGAAGCAGGGAACATCGGTCGGACCGTCGCCGATATAGATCATGTGCGGGAACGGCACGGGGCGCAGATCGGCGGCCATGTGATCGTTCACATCTTCGGTCATGTCGAGCAGGCCCTTATTTATCCGGAAGAGAAACTGCGTCTTCTGCGTGTGACTGATCACGCGCTTCGGAAACGCGATCCGGCCTTGCTCGTCTTCGGCAAACTCACAGCCAAAGATTGCTTTTACATGCTGTGCAAGACGACTGCCTTCGATGAGGACCTTCAGCCCGGACGAGATGATATAGTGTTCGACACGGATACCATGCGCTTCGTGCTGGGGAGTGAGAAGCTGCGTGTGGAATTCGTCGAACATTTCCGGAAGGCCTTTGTAGAAGGTCATCTTCTCGCCTAACTTCCGCAGTTCCGCGTTCGTCGGGCGATCCATGCCAAGGTAGTCCAGCATTACCTTCATATACGCCAGCTCGTTGTCGTAGCCGTGCTCCTTGACCAGCTCCTGGCACCGCTTCCAGAAACGACCGGAGTCGATGCCAAATGCGGGAAACAGCACTTCCTCCTGCATATAGGTAGGGCTGAGTGTCTGATCGTAGTCGTAGACGATCGCGATGATGTTCTGTGGAGCAGGCATTGGGGAGCTGCGTGATTAGTTAGTTAGTGATTTGACGGAAATCCTCCGAGCGGCTGTCACTGTTCCCTAATCATTGGCGCATTAACCGAGCAGGTCTTTTAGCGCCGGAGCAAGTTCTGGGAATTCGAAGCCAAAGGCGTGCTCTGTGGCGGCTGCCGGGACGACGCGTTTGCTATCGAGCAGCTCATGTGAGAAGTCGCCGAGCAGCCTTAAAGCGAATGCTGGCACCGGAAGAAAGGCGGGCCGGCGCAGCGTCGCGGCGAGGTGCCTGGTAAACTCGCTGTTCCGCACTGGCCAGGGAGCGGTGGCATTCAGCGGCCCTTGTAGATCCAGATTCTCCACGGCGAAGAGCGCCAGCTTCGTCCAGTCGCGGAGGTGGATCCAGGACATCCATTGGCGCCCGGTCCCGAGTCGTCCACCGAGACCAGCACGAAATGCTGGCGCCATCACTCCGAGCGCGCCGGCGCCTTTTCCCAGAACGATCGAGGTGCGCAGCAGAACCAAGCGCGCTTTCTGCACATTAGTTGCTTCAGCTTCCCACGCCGACGTGGTTTCCGGCAGAAAGCCTTCACCTCGCGGGGCGCTCTCCGTCAGCTCCGTCTCTCCAGCATCCCCGTAGATGCCGATGGCCGAGCCGCTCACCAGCACCTCGGGCGGTTCGCTTGCCGCGTTAATGGCCTCGACAATCCGCCGCGTGCCGAGCACCCGGCTCTCGACTATGCGGCGCTTCTTCGCAGGGGTCCAAACACCGAAGATCGGCTCGCCCGCGAGATGGACGATCGCGTCGCAGCCCGTGACGTCGGGCGGTTCCTCGAGAGAAAAGCGGCGCGTCTCGTCGCACCCGTTGATCTTGCGCTCAGGTGTCCGCGAAAAGCCTATTACCTGGTGGCCACGGCGGATTGCCACGTCGAGCAGCTGCTGGCCGAGAAAGCCAGTCACGCCGGTGAGTCCAATCGTCATCGGGCGAGAGCACCGCGGTGCTTAGTCGAATTTTCCATGCAACCAACGATACGGAAAGCGGTTGCCCGGACAGTCGGTCGGCCAGCGTGGCGGATTGATCTCGCGATGCGCTTTGACGATGGCTTGCTTCCGGTCGATCGGGCCGACGCGTCGCCGCAGGTAGCGGATCAATTCCTCGAGCGCTTCGAGCTGACGCTTAGTCGGGGAATCGCGGTTGAAGTCGCCGACAAAACAGATGCCAAGGGCGATATTGTTCAAATAATCACTGTGCACATGGCCGCCGTTGATCTGTCGGCGCCAGCGGTTTCCGAGTTCGATCTCGCCGTCGCCGCTGGAGGTGCCGTTGCCGATCACGAAATGGTAGGCAAGGCCGTTCGGCATTTTCCGGACGCGGAGGTGATAGTATTCGAAGGCCTTGGCGTTGCCTTGTCGCGTGCCGCTGTTGTGCACAACGATGTAGCGCCAGCGGCGCTTTTGCACAGGCGCCTTGTCGATCTGAGCCCGCAAGGGTTTGGAGAGATACTTCCAACGCGTCCACCAACCCGCTGGTGGCGCCGGCTGGGCGCCGCGCTCTTCTTCCAAGCCGGATTTCTCCACGAGAACCGGAGCATCTTCGCGGGGCGCTGGTGTGACCCGCGGGGGTGCTGGTTGTGGAGTCACCGGTGGTGGTGTGATCCGGCGGGTGATAACCGGCGCAGGTGTGGCTCGAGGTTCCGGCTGCGGCCGCGGGGTGGAGACGACTATGGGCGGTGCGGGCGGAGGAGTTGCGGGCGTTGGCGTGGCCGGCTTGGGAGTGGCGGGTGTCGGTGTTGACGGGCGAGGCGTGGAACGTGGCGCCTTCGGCTTGGGCTTTGGCGCTGGAGTGGCCGCCTTCGGGGTCGGCGGCAAGGCGCGCATCTCCTCCCGCGCCCGCAGAAACTGGCGCCTCTTCTCGTCGTCCACGGGGGCGGTTTGCTGCGCGTGCAAGTGAGCTCCTTTGGCGAGCCAGCAAGCGAGGAGCAGAAACAGAAAGGGACGCACGCGGTGGATGCTAACAGACGAAACTCCGCGTTCAAGGAGTGGCGTCGCATAACGTGCGGCACGGAGCTCACGCTTCCGGCGAACGGCTTCTCGTGCATGGGGCTCGACGCCTCCCGACCCGTGGCTATCGTTTGGGCATGCGACCTTTCCTCCTGCGCTGGCTCCTGACGACGATTGCCGTGGCTGCGGCTGCCTGGATCACGGGCATCCGTTTCGACACGCTTGGGTCGCTGATCGGCGCATCGCTGCTGCTGGGTATCGTGAACGCCTTCATCCGCCCGGTGCTGCTGCTCATGAGCCTGCCTTTCATTCTTGTGAGCCTCGGCTTCTTCATCCTTGTGGTGAATGCCCTCCTGCTTTGGTTCGTCGGGAGCATTGTGCCTGGCGCACATGTGGACGGCTTTTGGCAGGCGTTCTTTGGCGCGTTGATTGTGAGTGTCGTTAGCTGGGCGCTGAGTTCTTTCTTCAAGGCGAGTGACGGCCGCTATCACACCATCGCCCACCATGCTTCGCTGAAGCGCGTCGAGGGCCGGGTGATCGACCAGCCGTAACGTTGTCTCGAGCGGCGCAGCCTCTGCCGCTCCCCACCTTTTTGCATGACCTACTGCCTCAGCCTGCTCTGCCGTGAAGGGCTCGTCTTCATCTCCGATTCCCGCACCAGCGCCGGTGTCGATAACATCAATATCCGGCCGAAGATGCGCATCTACACGGAGGAGGGGGAACGCGTCATCTGCCTCATGACGTCGGGAAATCTCTCCGTCAAGCAATCCGTCATCGCGCTGATCGAGCAGGATGCCTTGCTGGCCAAACAACAGCCCGATCATCCGCATCTGCTGAATCGCACGACGCTTTTCGAGACTACTCGCTATGTCGGATCGAAAGTGCGGGAGGTGTCGCGGCTGGATCGTGCCGCGCTCGAGGCGGACGGCTTCAGCTTTAACATCAACCTAATCGTTGGCGGGCAGATCGCTGGGCAGCCGCCGGAGATTCACTATGTCTACCCGCAGGGGAATTCGCTCCAGGCGAACATCGAGAGTCCCTTCCTGCAAATCGGTGAGTCGAAGTACGGAAAGCCGATTCTCGACCGCGGCTTCGACTATGAGACGAAGCTCCTGCAGGCGGTGAAATGCGGGGTGCTTTCGATGGAGGCGACGATGAAGAGCAACGTCTCCGTGGGCCCGCCCTTGGATGTTTTTGCCTATGAGCGCGATTCGCTGCGGGTCCGCTACCGGTGCCGAATCGAGGAAGGGGACCCGCATTTGAAAGAGATTCAGCGGAAGTGGGGCGAGGGGATCGTACGCCTCGTCGAGGAGATGCCGAGTCTGCTCTTCCCCGCCGGCCGACCGGGTGAAGACTAGATGAGCGGGCACTTTCAAAAGCGGCCGCGGGTGAAGATCTGCGGCGTGACTAACCGCGAGGATGCCGAGACCGCGATCGCGCTTGGGGCCGACGCTCTGGGCTTTAATCTATTCCCGCAATCGAAGCGCTACATCGATCTGGATCAGGAGGCGACGTGGATCGAGAAACTGCCACCTTTTATCTCACGAGTGGCTGTGCTCGTGAATCTGCCGCTGGAGGAAGCGCGACGAATTTCGGCGCATTCTGCGATAGACCTGCTCCAGCTTCACGGAGATGAAGATGAGGAGTATTGCGCGGCTGTGGCTGAATTCGGGCGGCCGTTCATCAAGGCGCTCCGGATCAAGGACGCTGCAGAGATCGGACGTGGCGCGGATTTTTACACGCCGCACGTCTTGCTCGATGCCCATGTCCCCGGGGAATTTGGCGGCACCGGCGCAGTCGTGAACCTGGAATTGGCCGCCGAGTTTGTGCGGCAACACGAACGGCTGCAGATCATTCTCGCAGGTGGGCTTACGCCCGAGAATGTCGGGGCGGCGGTGGCGCGTGTTCGGCCGTTTGCAGTGGACGTGGCCAGCGGGGTGGAAGCGGAGCCGCGGCGGAAAGACGCAGCGCGTGTAGCGGCCTTCATAAGTGCCGCCTGCCAAAGTATCGGCCAATAAAGCAATGGCGGGAGTGCCGCGCGGCGAAGAGCTGTCGACGCAAAGAAGGCGCTGGGAAAGCTGCCCAGCGCCTCAAGAGGTACTCCGCCTCCGCCCGTCGATATCGATTGGGTGTAGATCTTCGGCCAATATCAAAGTGGGACAAACCCGTAGTCGCGGGTCTGCGAGCGCGGTGCCGGCGTCGGCGCACTCGACCCTGCGCTTCTCCCCCTACATTCGGAGTCTTGCCGCGGCGGTGCCGAGGCAAGACTACGGCTGGACGACGCTGCAGTGAACGCGATCAAGCGGTGGCGATTCAGCCCGGGCAGCGTCGGCGGAGTCCCGATCACGTCAGAAGTGGAAGTGCCCGTGCGTTTCAGCCTCAAGTAAGTCACATCACAAGCGCGAAGACCACAGAGTGGGCGCAGACCTTCGGCGGAGCCCATACAGGCTAACGACTAAGCGAAATCAGTAGTCGCACCCGTTGAAATTCTCGTTTCGTCATTCCTGAGACATGTAATCCGCAGCGTTGAGAGATTTTGGCTGCAGAAATGCATCTACGGACCCGGTGGCAGGCATCGTGCTTTCCCAAAGGCACAATCAAGAACCCATCAGCCCACATCATGGCCAAACTCCACCCCACCCTCTGCGCGCTCAGCTTGATCGCCGCCACATCATTTGCGCAGCAGCCGACGATTGCGCCTCCAGGCGGCGTCCCTCCTGCGACGGACGCGACGAGTATCGTGCGTCCTGGACCTTCTTCGGTCCCGGCTCCGATCGAACCTCCACTGCTTCCACCAACAGCAGGAGAGCAGGTGGTGCCCTCGACCGTGCCGGATGCCACGGTGGCACCGGCGGACGCTCTTCCGCCGGCAGTCACGACACCCACGCTTTCTCCTTCCGCGGCCCGCCTCAACGAATTTCAGGGTGACGAAATCGGCCTCGTGCTCCGCACTCTCGCTCGTCAGGCCGGCCAGACGATCATCGTCACAGACAAGGTCTCGACCACGGCAGGCACGGTCACGGCGCGAATCGAAAACAAGACGCCTATGCAGGCGATCGGGATCATCGTTGATTCCAAGGGGCTGATAATGGTGGAGAAAGACGGCGTGCTGTACGTGAAGACGCAGGAAGAGAAGGCCGCAGAGCCGACCGAAAGCGCGAGCTTCACCCTCAGCTACGCGATGGCCAAAGACATCATGCCATTGCTCCAGACCCAGCTCCAGAGCGGCGTTCCCCCGCAGATCGATCCTCGGACGAACACCATTTTCTACCGCGAGGCGAAGTCCAATATGGATAAGATCGCGCTCTTCCTCTCCACGATCGATCGTCCGACCCAGCAGGTGATGATCGAAGCGCGCCTCGTCGAGGTAAC
>DASVRY010000467.1:0-4499 GCA_036388395.1 Chthoniobacteraceae bacterium | reverse complement strand
GGGTAGGCTCGTCCACGATGCGGGCCAGGATTGCATCCCGTTGCTCCCGGAGAGTAGCCAACGATACGCCACCCCCGGTTTTCGCCGGATATATATCGTCTGTTAGATTCTTTCGGTTCCAGCGGAGGTCGGTCTCGATGCTATCCAGCGAGGCTACTGGTGCTCCGAGAGCAACATTTTTTCCGGTCATATCGAAAACCTGCAACTCGGCCAGCGCGAAGATGAAGTCACGCGCTCGCGGCGCCAGCTTGTTGGCCGTGATGCGGATGTAGCGGGCGCTCTTGCCTTCGCAGGGGAAGCTCTGTGGAGCAGTTCCGGGATTCTGGAAATCCTCCAGATCGTGAGCTGCAATCACCATTGGCGTGCCGGCGAATGTTGGATCATCACTGCCTTCAATGCGGAAGCGGACGGGAAAGCCGAAGCCTGCGCCGATGTTGTGGAAGTCGTCCCACACGCCGGCGAGCACAACCCGACTGAGAGGAAGACTTGCCCCGAGATCGACCTGCACCCATTTGCGTGTTTCGGCGTTCGTTTCAATGCGGCTGTGCCAGCCGTATTCTGGACGAGGCCCTTGGGGCACCGCGGTTTCCGCAGCCTTTAGTTGCTTCTCGAGCTCCTCCAACTCCTTGCCACCAGCGGTTTTAATTTTGGTGGCGAACGTTTTCTCAGCCGCCTCCAGCTTCTGCTTCTGGGCGAGCAGTTCCTGCCGTTTCTTCGCCAACACCGGATCCAGATCGAACGTCTTGTCCGAGCGGTCGAGCGCTGAAAAGACCGCCTGAAGCGAGTAATAATCCTCCTGCGAAAACGGATCGAACTTGTGATTGTGGCACTGAGCGCATTGGACGGTGGCACTGGAGAGCGCGCCAATGGCATTCCCGACCATGTCATCACGATCGAGGTGACGTGCGGTCTTGCCGTCTTCCTTCTGCTCGGAAACCTCCACGTGTCCGATGTAATCCCAAGGGCCGGCCGCGATGAAGCCGAGCGCTTCGATGCCGTCGCGTGTGCCGGGAAAAAGGGCATCGCCGGCGATCTGCTCCTGCACGAAGCGGGCGTATGGCTTGTCCTCATTCAATGCGCGGATCACGTAATCGCGGTAAGGCCACGCATTAGGCCGCGGCTGGTCTTTGTCATACCCGTGGGTGTCGCCGTAATGGACCACGTCCAGCCAGTGACGGGCCCAGCGCTCACCGTAGCGCGGCGAAGCAAGCAGCCTTTCCACCAGCCGCTCGTAGGCGTCGGGAGCTCTATCTCCGAGAAAGTCATCCATTTCCTCCGGAGTCGGCGGCAAGCCCGTGAGGTCGAAATAGAGGCGGCGGCAAAGGGTGCGGGCGTCGGCGGGTGGCGACTGGGCCAAACCCTTTTCTGTGAGCTTCGCGGAGATGAAGGAGTCTATTGGGTGCGCGGATTCCACCGGAAGAGCCGGCTTGGTGATTGGCTTCAGGCTCCACCACTCCAGCGGATCGCCTGTCTCGGCACTTGCGCTCTCCGGCCACTCGGCTCCGTTATCGATCCACGTCCGCAGCAGACCGATCTGCTCACCGGAGAGCCGCTCACCTTTTGGCGGCATGGTCATGTCTTCGTCGAGCCCGGCGATGAACTGGATCAGGGGGCTTTCGGCGCTCTTGGCGGGAATGATGTTTGGCGCGTGATTCTCGCCTCCCGTGAGCGCAATGCTCTTCACGTCGAGCCGGTATCCTCCCTTCTGCTTCTCCGCTCCGTGACATTTCACGCACTTCGCCTCGAAGATCGGCTGGATATCTTTCGCAAAGTCGACTGGTCTCGCCGCGGGCGGTGGTAAGTGCGTTGCCTCGTCCGCTTGCACAACGCCGCTGGAAAGCAGCGAGACCAGAGCAGCGGCGATCAGTCGGCACAGCCATCCTGGATTCTGGGAGAGGAGCATCCCTCAAACTAGGCTGCCGCCCGGCAGCCCGAAATCACGCATTCGCGGGATGCTTAAACCAGCTTCTCCTTAAGCGCTTTGGCCACAGCTCCGGTGCGCGTATTCACCTCTAGCTTCTGGTAGATGTTGCGAAGATGTGAGTCGACGGTGTGAAAACTCAGATCGAGCTGAGCGGCAATCTCCTTCTTGGTTTTTCCCGCGACCATCGCCTCGAGGATTTCCGCTTCTCTTGCGCTGAGCCCGTAATCTCCTCGCTTCGGCGCCAGACGCGTAAACATCTCCAACACGCGCCGGGCGATGCGACCATTGATCGGAGCAGCCCCGGCGATCGCCGACTTCATTGCATCGGTGACCTCCTCCACGGGGGACGCCTTCAGAAGATAGCCCGCTGCCCCTGCGCAGATCGCGCGGAAGATTTTGTCATCATCTTCGAACACGGTCAGCACGATGATGAGGGCGCCGGGCAACCGCTCGCGCAGTCTTGGAATTGCCTCAATTCCATTCATGCCGGGAAGGCCGACATCGAGGAGAAGAATCCTGGGAGTTTGATTCTGCCGAGCTTCGACCAATGCGCTCTCGACGCTTCCGAAATCGCCAGTGCAGGCGAACCCTTCCGTGTGATTGATGGCACGCCTCATCACCTGGCGATAAGTCGCGTTATCCTCGATGAGCCAGACGTCGACGGATGGTTCGGACATGCCGGGATTAGGGACTCATCGTGCGCAGCCGCGAAGTCAATTTCACCTCCAGCACGAGCCGCGTCCCGGAGCCAGGGGTGGAATCCAACACCAACGTGCCCCCCAATGCCGCGGCGCGTTGCCTCAAGCTAGTGAGGCCATGACCACTAGAGTTCTGTGCCACATCGAATCCCCTTCCATCGTCGGAGATCTCCAGGCGAAAAACTCCGGCTCGTTCATCCAGGCGAATCTGCACGAGACTCGCTCCAGCGTGACGGCGCACATTGTGGAGCGCCTCCTTCAGGATCAAGAATAGCTGGCGCTTGAACTCGAGGGAAAGAGTTCCGGCTGGCGCTTCGCCTTCAAACGTCCACTCCACTCCAGCGAGCAAGGTTGCGGCGGTCTCCCGGAGCTTTGCGGCAAAGTCCCCGGCGCTGCTGGCTGCCGGTTGGATGAACCAAACGAGGTCGCGCAGTGACGCAGCGGTTTCGCGTGCGACCCGATTGATTTCGGCCAAATCGTTGGGGGCATCCGCCGGCTGCTTCAGCGCCATCTGGCTCAGCAGGACGATGCTCCCGATATTGCTTCCTATCTCGTCGTGAAGGTCTCCGGCAATGCGCTCGCGCAAGACGTTGAATTCGCGACGGCGAAGCCGCCGCCGCCGCGACCACGAGACCAAGCAGACCACTCCAGCGACGAGCGAGAGGATCACCATCAGCCGAGTCGCATTCACAATGAGGTCGGAAGCGACTCGCTCCCGCTGCCTCCGGACTTGGGTCAGCGCGATCGAGATTTCCCGCCGCCTCGATAGGTCCCGGAGCCAGTCGGTAAACTTCACAATCCGGCCCTGACTGTTGAAGTCATCGACCAAAAGCCGGCGGGACCATGCAGAGATCTCGATGCTATCGAGTGCGGTGACTGCCTGGCCAAGCGCCACATTGCGGCCGTTCGACCAAACCTGCATTTCCGCGAGAGCGAAGATGAAGTCATCACTCCGCGCCCAGAGCCGGGTTGCGGTCATGCGCACGTAACGCGCAGTCGTGCCTCTGGTCGGCATCGAGACGGGATTGTCTGCAGGGTTCGCGAAATCGGATGCGGTATGATCGATCAGGACGGTCGGCTGGGAAAAAGCGGGATCGTTGTCTGCTTCAACCCGGAATCGCATAGGAAAGCCGAAACCTGGTCGTGTCGGGAAATCGCGCGGATGCGCCGGGAAAATCCGGACCTCATCGAGTGGCAGCTCTGTCCCGAGATCGACCTGCACCCATTTCGGCTCGTCTAGCGACTTGGCGAACTGCGCGTGCCAGCCGTTGCGACGCGACGCAACCGGGATGACCGGGGCGCCAAGTATAGTCTGCCCGTCCGTCGTGTTTGCCGGCTGCCACGCGGGAGGATTGTTGTACGCATCACTGACGGTGACGGCTGCGCCAGCCGCGATATTTTGTTCTCCGCGTCGGATGAACACCTCTCCCAGCGCGAGCAAAGCAGCATCACCTCGCGACCACAGGCGCGTGGCAGTGACACGCACAAACCGCGCGTGGCCTTTCGGCGTCGCTAAATACAGGGGAGCATTTCCGGGATTGGATAAATCGGCATCGTCGAGTGCAGCCAGCAATCGCGGTTCCAAAAAGCCGGGATCATCCGACGCCTCGACTCGCAAGCGCACAGGGAATCCAAAGCCTTCCACGGCCCGCGCCCCTTCATTGACCTCCACCGGCACCAGCACCACACAGTCAAAAGGCTGGCTGCTGCCGAGATCCACTTGCAGCCACTTCGTCGCATTTGAACTCTTTGAAAACGTGCTGTGCCAGCCGACCTTCCCTGTTTGTTGCGGGACCGGTTGTTCGGCCAATCCGGCCTGCTCGTGACCCAGTTCGCGCTCGCGTGCCAACAGCGCGCGATAGCTTGAACTCCACTTT
>DASVRY010000466.1:0-1558 GCA_036388395.1 Chthoniobacteraceae bacterium | reverse complement strand
AACGGCTTCTCGACTATGATGTTCACGTCGTATTCAGCGACACGTTTCGTCCACAACCCGTGCTCCGCGGTGGCTGGGCAAAGGATAACGAGATCCGACTTCGTGCGCTCCAGACACTCACGGTAGTCCGTGAACTGCCGCTCGCTGGGAATAGCGAAGTTTTTCGCCGCAGCGGCCATGCGCTCCGGCGTCTCGTCGCAGATCCCGGCGATCTCCGCCCGCGGATGTTCATGCACATAGCGCAGCAGATCGCCCATGTGCATGTGATCAAAGTTGATGCCCGTGATTTTCCAGATTCGGCTCATGGTTGGTGCCAAGAATGTCTCGTCGCGCCGGCGAGCTCAAGACGGGTTCCACGCCGCGGCTCAAACGCGACTCCGCTCCGACTTCCATGCCCGCATCAGCTCTCACCAGTCGGAGCCACCACCGCGATACCCCAGCGCCTGCGCTCAATGTAGCTATCTCGAACCTCACGCTCCGTGCGTTTCGCTCCCTTGTTGTCCGTTTCACTCACAGATCCGTAGCGGCGCGCGATTTGAAGATGTGAACCGCCAAAGGGTTGCGCTGGTCCTTCGCCGCTTCCACCTCGTGCTGGAGCGACTCCAGCTCGGCGGTGAGCTTCTGAATAAGGGCAAGCGCGTTCGACACGGCTTCTTCTGTTTTCTATAGGTTCAACGCGCATACTGTTCAGCGTGACCAGTAGAAGGCGTCAACGCCCGGTTTTATTTCGGGCCGGGCACGGCGCCATTGCTCATGAGCGGGGTTATCGGCTGTGCAACCGGCGGCTTCCGGCCGGCAAGGGGCTGCTGAAATGAACACCGCGCCCGTGATTGGGATTCTTTGGGACTGAAGCTGCAGCACCCGCACGTTGTCTGGCATCGCTGTGCTGATCAGGTGAATGGACTTCCCAATCGCGCTGTAATCGGACTCGAAATCGCCGGAGGAAACCGGTGGATCTTTCCTTCGGCCACCACTGGTTGCCGTTAGAGGAGAAGCCAGCACTCATCGCGCCGAACGTCGCATGCATAAATTTCAGCGTGGCAAAGGATGGAGCGCTCTTCTATCGCTGGGACGGAGAGCGGACGCTGCAAGCCGAGAAAATGGTTTTTTGCGGGGGAAGGGGAAGGAAGTAGATCGACTTCCTGCATCAAGAGGAACGCGCAGGGAAGTGCCAACCTGACAGCCGCGCGAACCCACAATCGCACGCCCGTCGTTTTCAAGATAGATGACGCTGAGGAGTGGCTGGACGCTGAGCCTCTTCCCGCTGATCGGCTCGCCATGCACCGCGGACTTCAGTGGCGGATCGATCAGGACGCTTACACGATACGCTTCCAGCCGGTCAGCCGCTCCTCGCATTGCGGCATCCGCATCGTGAGCCGAGAGGTCGCACGCCGGCGCGTAGGTGTGTCCGGTTGTGTCCGGCGACACGCGTCGAAGTGTGGTTGAAGATGGCCGTCGGAGCGGGGTAGTGAGAGATGCAACATCGCAGCCTTGGATGTACTCAAGTTCGAGGACGCCTCGGACATGCAGGTGGACACGAGGCGTGAGCTCCACTCCT
>DASVRY010000465.1:0-9502 GCA_036388395.1 Chthoniobacteraceae bacterium | reverse complement strand
CGCATTGCGATCCTCGATCTGCTCGCGCATCAGTTCGAGAAAGCGCGCGAACTGTATGCCGACACGTGGCTAGGTTTTACCGAGGCACAGCTGCACGAATTTCTGGAAAGCGCTGGCTTCACCGAGATCGAAATCGCCGTGGTTGCGCGAGACGAACAGAACCCACAGTTTCAAATCCTTCTCGGGACTGCGTTGAAGTCACAGCAAACCTAGTCGGGTCTTTTCGGCTTTGGTGGATGTGGCCCCCGAGTGCGCAACGTGGAGCTAGCGTAAAGGGCTGGGCCTTTCTGGCTTTGGGCAAAGATCTATCTTTCGATCAATAGCGAAGGCGGTCTGCGCACGGCATCTTGTGCCAGTGAATTGGCCAACGGGGCGACGTTCTCTCCCCAGCCAAATCAACGTCATACCAATAACTGAGACAACGTACCTCCATCCCTATCATGAAAACAACTTCCCCCGTCCTCCATGGCGCGCTCCTCGCCGCTGGACTTCTCGCAGCATCCAGCGCCAACGCCGGGACTGTGATCTTCTCCAGCACCGCTCCCACAACGAATCTGCTAGCATCCTCCACCACCAGTAACGGAGAGGTCAACGGCACCCGGGATTACACGGACAACGGCGATCCTTTGGGGACTGGGCAATCGTTCACCGTCGCCTCGGAGTCCACCTTCTCTGCTTTCACCCTGCTTGGAGCGGCTCTTTCCGGAGCGAACAACGCCAGTCCAGTGCCGTTTAACTTCTCTTTCGGAACAGTCACGGACGGCGTCTTCACGTCCACCCTGACCGACAGTGGGAGTATCAGCCTAAGCGAGGTGGAGGGCAATGCCGCGGTCGGAGATTACATGATCTTCCAGTTGGCGACTCCTCCAATACTACTCCCGGGGGTGACCTACGCCGCCTACTTGAGCACCGATCCTGCCTATATCGGCACTGCGGTATCGTTGTCCGATGTCTATGCCGGGGGTGGTGCGCTTACCGGCGGAACAGCACAGGCCTATGACCGCGTATTCTTTGTCCAAGGGACAGCAGTTCCAGAACCTAGCTCGCTCCTGCTCGGGATCACGTGCGGCATGGGCATGCTCGGACTCCGTCGGCGTCGCGGATAATCGACAATTTAGGACGGCATCTGCCGTCGCAAACAATGGAGGTAGATGACAGCACCGCCTTTCCGTCAGGAGAGGCGGTGTTTTTGCTCCGATGGCTAATGGGGGGATGGATCCCATCTATCTGCCAACCTGAAACAAACGACGCTTACGACGCCCCCGAACTGCGGATTGCTATCGGGCCTTCTACGGTTGAAGAATCAAACGTGCGTTCCCGAGTTCCCCCAGAGGTGCCGCAGATTATTCCAGCGTTGCTCTTTGCCCTTGCTCTCGGGACTTCCACGGTGGTCGCGGAGGAGCCGACGTCAGCGACTCTTCAGACGATTCACGCCATCCGTGAGATCGTCCCTCCTCACGCTACGCACTGGAGAGCGGATCGGGTGCGTGGAGTTGTCACCTACGCGGACGAAAACACGTTTTTCTTCCAGGATGGAGAGGCTGCGGTTTTCGCCCGTCTTGCTGATGAGAAAATCAGCCTCTCGCCGGGAGATTTGGTGGAGGTCAGCGGCGTCATCTCGGGTGGGGCGTATCTCCCGAGCATCGAAAAGGCGGAAGCACGCATTGTTGGGAAGGCAGAGCTCCCGGCGCCGGAAAGGCTCGAGACCTCGACCCTGCCGTTTCGGAAGCTCGACTGCCTGTGGGTGGAGACCGTGGGCATTGTCCGTTCTGTCATCCCGGAGGAGGGGACTCCACTTCGTTGGGAAGTGAACCTTGGTTCGGCTGGAGGGCACCAGGTAGTGCGTCTCTCGCTGCCGCGAGGCGCGCGGGATCCTGCTGAACTCGTCGATGCCAAAGTCGCGATCCGTGGAAGCATTGGTGCGTATTTCCCAAAGGATGCGCAGCGGGTGAGGTTCCGCGTTAATTCCTCTGGCGAGGAGAACTTCCGGGTAATTACGCCACCACCCGAGGAGCCGTTTTCCATTCCGCTGCAAAGTGCCTTTCAGGTCCTGCGAGGGGCACTGTCGGGGCGCCCTGAACATCGGGAGCGGGTCGCCGGAACGGTGTTGCACGTGATTCCTGGCGCGATGTGGTTGCGCGACGACTCGATGGCCTTCCGCGTTCACTCCTCGCAGACTAAAGAATTCCATCCCGGAGATGCGGTGGAGGTGGTTGGGTTCGTCGATCCGGCCGAGTTCTCACCCGTCATCGCCGACGCTCTCTGCCAGAAAAGCGGGGCTGGTCCCTCGCCAGAGCCCAGGTCCCTCATCCCAGCGACACTTGTCAGGGGCGATCAAGAGAATGACCTTGTCCGGCTGGAGGCGACGATTACTCGAGGTGCCGGTCGGGGCGGCGATCAGCCGCAGATCGTCACCGCAGAATTTCACGACACGCTTTTTTCAATCGAACTGCCGAACGCCGAACTCGCACGTTCTTTGGAGCCCGGCACCCGCGTGTCTCTCGCCGGCATCTGGCTGGTCGCTCCGCAAGCCGGCGATCCGAACGCGATCGGCGGCTACCGCCTGCTTGTTCGAAGCCCGGAGGATCTCACGATTTTGCAACTGCCTCCGAAGGCAGCGCCAACCTGGCTGCTCTGGCCGGCCGGAATAATCGTCCTGGGTGGAGTGGGCGCGATCCTCCGATCGGTCGTGCTGACCCGCCGGAATCGCGAGCTAGATCGACGTGTGCGGGAGCGCACGGCCGCGCTCGAAGCAGCGCACGAGAAGCTCCAGGCGTCCGCGGAGTGGAGTGCCATTCTGGCGGAGCGGAATCGCATTGCGCAGGAGATCCACGATAGCTTCGAACAAGGCTTCACGGGCATCATCCTGCAGATCGATTCTGCGCTTCCACGTCTCTCCTCGGAGCCTGGGGCCGCGCGGCGCTACCTGGAACTCGCGCGCAAGATGGTCCAGTTCATCCGCAGTGAAGCGCATCATGCGGTGTGGAATCTCCATTCGAGCCACCTCGCAGGTTCGGATCTCCATAGCGCCCTCGCGAAGCTCAATGTGCAGCCCGGGCTCGGAGTCGATGGTCCCGAGGTGAAGGTAAGCGTCGTCGGTGAACCACGCCGGCTCGATGCCGGAGCAGAGCATCACCTGCTGCGTATCGCGCAAGAGGCGGTGACGAACGCCCTCAAGCATGCGCGGGCGTCGCTGATCGAGGTGCGGCTGACTTACTCGCCGACGGAAGTCTGTCTCACGGTCTCCGATAATGGCGCCGGTTTCGCGACGACGGAGGTAGCCAGACAAGCCACCATGCACCTCGGCCTCTCAGGCATGAGGGACCGCGCAAACAAGCTCGGCGCCCGCTGCGACATTCAGAGCAGCCCGGGTTCCGGCACGCAGATCGCCTTTATCCTGCCGGATGTGCGGGCCGCCGCATGAAGGCTCCCAAGCAGATCAGGATCCTCGTGGTGGAAGACCATTTCCTCGTTAGGATCGGGCTCGCGACCGCGGTCGAGGGTGAGGCGGATTTGGCCATCGCTGGTGAGGCGGAAAACGGCGTGCAGGCCCTGGAGAAATATCGGGCGCTCAAACCAGACGTCGTCATCATGGATCTGCGCCTGCCCGCGACCGACGGTGTGGAGGTCACGCGCCAACTGCGCCTTGAAGCGCCAAATGCCCGCGTGTTGATGCTCACTTCCTTTCAAGGCGAGCAGGATGTGCATCGCGCGCTGCAAGCCGGTGCGCTCGGCTATGTGTTGAAAGACATGCCGCGCGACCTCCTCCTGCAGGCGATTCGCGCCGTATCAGTGGGCGAACAGTTCATTCCTCCCGAGATCGCATCATTAGTCGCAAGCCGACGCGCGGAAGAGGCGCTTTCGCCACGTGAGCTCGAAGTCCTGCGCCTCATCGCCAAAGGCCGGAGCAACAAGGAAGTGGGCACGACGCTGTTCATCGCAGAAGGCACCGTGAAAGCGCACGTCGTGCACATCCTCGGCAAGCTGCACGCTGTCGACCGGACGGAAGCGGTCACCACAGCTCTGCGCCGTGGTTTGATTACTTTAGATTGATCCTGCAGTGGTGCAGGCCCGCACCGACAGGAATGCGGCGCGCGACCTAGGCGGCCGGTTGTCTCGTTCCAAAGGAACGGCGGGATGTGTTCGGCCAATCCACCGCATGGCTGCCGCACACTCCGCCGCGAGGATTGCCCTACTTCTCAGGGAAAAAGGTAGCGTAGAAGGCGGCGTTGTCTGCTTTGATCGTGTTCGACAGCGCTTTGCCGAAGGTCTCGTGATAATCCGGTGGAACAGGCGCCACCTTTTGCCGGATGCGGTGGTCGCCATAGATGCCGTAGTGCGAATCATCTTCCTGCGTGGTCTGCGCGACGTTGTCGAAATCGTGCGCAAACGGTTCTTCCTCCAGGTAGTCGTAGATGCCACGGAGCGTCTGCTGCGGATTTGTGGTCAGATCCTCAAAACGCACGATATGGAAGGCGCGGTGGTGTCCGGCCTCCACTGCACCCATCAAACAAGTTATAGCATTCCCAACCGGGACGGAGTTGAGCCAGTGCGCCACACGCGACTCTGCCAGCCGCATCTTCAGGCCCGAGGGGTCTTCATCGGGCCGTTGGAGGTGCGGATACTTGCGCCAGCGTTTCTCCATCGAGCTGAGAATCGACCGCAGGTCACGAACACAGACGAGAATCTTCGGCTGCGGATGAAACTCGCAGAGCCAGTCGTAATAGCCATACCAGCCCCGCGACTTATCCACACAGACCGGGCGATCAGTGCTCCCCTCGAAGAAGCCATGCAAGGCGCCCCGGCAATAGCCTTGAAAACTCAGGCGCATCTTTGCCGGATCCTGGGCGAGAAAGAAGGGGAGTTTCGTGAACTGCTCTCGCGAAGCATAGAGCAGCTCAAACAGTCCGTTTGTCGGTGTGCAGTAGAACCTCGGATTCTGCGCGAGGATATTTTGCAGGAGAGTGGAACCGGAGCGGGGCAGCGAGCTGCTAAAGACGATCTTCTGAAGGGACATGGGGAGATTTAGTAAGGAGCGTACAGCAAAAGAGCAGGCCTTGTCACCGACAAGACCTGCTCTGAAGCAAAGCTGATTATGCTAGGCGATCTGACGTCGCCGACGCCGAGCCAGAAGAGCTCCCCCACCGACGAGCGAGAGCAGAACGGATCCCGGCTCAGGAACCGGTGCGATATCGAGACGCAGATTATCGAAGCTCCGTCGGTGCCCGCCCTGGGTCTCAGTTGTGTTAATCCCAACACCGACAACCTTGCCAATATCGCCAGCAAGGACCGTGTAGTAAGTCGTTGCATTTGCGAATCCGCCCGCGGGGGCGTCGCCCGTATCTTCAAGGAGGTTCGATGCCACTACTGTCCCATCCAGCAAGAGCCTGACTGTCCCTACATACTTATCCGCAGTATCGTCGCCAAACTGTACACCGCTATTACCAGCCTCGTCCCCGACAGCTGCGATGAGGGTTAGCCTGCTGCCCACGTCATTTACTGCGATGGTAAAGGATGTGTTCTGAGATAAAGGCCCCTTGTTCCCGTAGGCGAGTACCGCGTACTTCACTCCATCCCCGCCCATCCCTACAGTGGGGTCCAGCCGGCCAGGGTTGTTTGCATCCTTGATGCCGTCAATGTAGGCGTTGCCGGTGAAGCCAGTTAGGTCGCTTTCGAAGCTGTTATTGATGATCGCGATGGGGGCAGCACCTGCCGTGAGACCGCCTGCGATCAAGGCACCAGCGGCGAGAGCGCCGGCAGTTAGTGAACGACGAGTTGAAGTGTATCTCATGTATATTAGTCGATTGCTTGGAGGTTCTGCCTTTGGTCCCTAGGTTTTGCCCAAGGTTCCGCTGACTGGTTAATGGTGGTTGCGGCAAGAACGCGTCTTGCGCAGCGATCGATAGAGCCGCCTCTCCTTTGCGGCAAAAGCTTTGACCTGCAAGCGTTGCCGGTTACTGTGAAGCGGGTATTCTCGAGCCATGCCCCAGACAGCAAGCATGCGCGACTTGGCCAAAGCGCTAAACCTAAGCCTCTCGACCGTGTCGCGAGCTTTGAGAAATGACATCAATATCTCCCTCGAGAACCGCGAGCGGTGCCAGCGAGCCGCTCGAGAGATGGGGTATGAGGCAGACGCGAGCTGCGCAAGAGCGTATGCGCAACTAAGGGTAAAGCGGGTGCACAAGGAGCGTCCGGTGCTGGGTCTCATCACCAGCTTTGAGCGCGAGGATCAATGGCATTCTTATTACGCCCAGTTCGTCCGGCATGTTCGTGCGCGTGCAGCCCAGCTTGGCTATAAAGTCGAGCCGTTCCCAATCAAGGCACCCGGGATTAGCAGCCGCCGTTTGACGACGATCCTTAGTGCGCGAGGTATCGAGGGGCTCATCATCGGTCCCGATCTGCCTTCCGGAAGCCATTTGTCTCTCGATTTCAGTCATTTCGCTTCCGCCATGTGTTGCAACATTGTGTGGCGGCCTCGCCTGCATCGCGCAGAACCACATTCCCACCAGAATACCTTGGTAGCCATTCGGCATTTGCGAAAGCTCGGTTACCGGCGCATCGGGTTCGCGTCGTTTGCCGGGAACCATCGGAGCTGCGGCCACCAGAGTGAATCGGCTTATTACTATGCTGCGGCGACCGGCATCATCCGAGAGCCGATCCCGGTTCATATAGGCAAAAGTTTCGGGGGGTGCGAGTTCATCAAGTGGGTCAAGGAGTTCCGTCCCGATGCGGTTCTGTCCAGTCATCCAGAGGCGACTTTTGGAGGCTTGGAGAGCCTTGGGCTGCTCCCGGGAGAGAATATTGGGGTGGCGTCGACCGGAGGTGTCGTGCCGGGATTAACCAACTGGGCTGGCATCAATAATCATCCCGATAGAGTCGACGGCGCGGTCGTGGAGTTGGTTGTCGATCAGATCAACCGCAACGAGCGCGGCGTGCCGGAACATCCGCGGGTGGTGATGGTGGAGGGCTCTTGGATGAATGGTCCGACCGTCCGGGATGTGCGCAACCGCGAGGTCCAAGAGACCCCGACGCGGATCGCAAAACCACGAAGGCTAAGCTCTTAAACCGGAGGAGCAGGATGTGCATCGCGCGCTGCTATGGACCGACGGAGATGCGCCCAATCTCGTTCATCGCAGAAAGGCACGGTGAAAGCCCATGTCGTGCACATCCTGGGCAAGCTGCACGCCATCGATCGGACGGGAGCTGTCAGCACGGCTCTGCGCCCGGGGATTGATTACCCTCGATTGATGCGGGCGGGGTGCAGGCTTAAACCGCCACGAGCCCTGCACGGGCGTTTACCCGCTTCCCTTCCAGCACGCGTTCGAGAGCATTGAGCAGGTCCCTGGGGACGTAGGGCTTCTGCAGGAAGATTTCGCGATCCGAGTCGCAGAAACCCGGTGCTGCTACGCCGACGCTGTAGCCGCTATGGTAGACGACCGCCAGGTCCGGCTTGTCCGCGAGGAGCCGGGCAGCAAGTTCGCGGCCGCCGATGCCATTGGGCATCACCATGTCGGTGAGCAATGCGTCGATGGAATCGCGGTGTTCCGCCCAAACCTTTTCCGCGGACGGCCCATCGACCGCCTCCAGCACCTCGAAGCCGCCGCGCCGCAAAGCGATGCTGGCGATCATTTGCACGCTGGGCTCGTCCTCCACAATGAGCACCGTTTTTCGCGTCGCCAACGGAAGTGTGGGAGCAGGCGGTTGCGCGGGCTTCTCCAGCGCCGGGAGAAGCTTATCGGTTGGCGGGAGGAAAATCTCGAACCTCGTGCCGAGGCCGACATGGCTTGCGACTTCGATCCACCCATGGTGCTGAGTCACGATCCCGTGCACCGCCGAGAGCCCGAGCCCCGTGCCTTTTCCCACCTCTTTAGTGGTAAAGAACGGCTCGAAGATTCGGGGCATTTGCTCCGGGGAGATCCCGGTGCCGGCATCTTCCACAGTGAGCAACACTGCCGTGCCAGGGCGGCGCTCCGGATTTACCAAAGTTGCTTCTTCGGAGATCTCCACGCGGCTCGTGGCAATCCGCAGTGCGCCTCCCTCCGGCATGGCATCGCGGGCATTCAGCGCGAGGTTGGTCACGAGCTGATGCATCATCGTCGGGTCAGCTTCGATGGCCGGGAGATGAGGTTCTGCGTGCAGTTCGAGTTGGATGTCTTCACCGATCACTCGTCCGAGCAGCTCCATGGTTTCGGCGACGGCGGCGCTAAGATCGAGCGGCTGCGGGAAGATGGCTTGCTTGCGGCTGAATGTAAGGAGTTGGCGGGTGAGGTTTGCGGCTCGTTCCGCAGCCAGCGTGATCCGCTCGACGTCGGTGCGCGCTTCCGCAGCGAGGTCCTTACGCCCTCTGAGAAGATCCGCGTGGCCGTGGATCGCGGTCAGCAGGTTATTGAAGTCGTGCGCAACGCCCGCAGCGAGTTGCCCGATCGAGGTGAGCTTTTGCGACTGCCGGACCTGCTCCTCGAGGCTTATGCGATCAGTGATGTCGCGGCCGAGAGAGACAACAGTGACTACTTTACCCTGAGCATCGATCACTGAGCGATTGCTCCACTCGCAGGTAATTCGCCGCCCGTCCTTGGTCACGTTTTCATTGGTGTGATGGGAGCCGCCCGTTTGGTGGACGATGCTGTGCCAGACGCTGCCGACGCTCTCGCGATGTTCCAGCGGCACGATGAGATCGAAGAACTTGCGCCCCAGCGCCTCAGATGCGGGATAGCCGAAGGTTACCTCGGCGGCGGGATTCCAGCCGATTACCTCGGCTCGCGTGTTCAGCTCGAGGAAAGCCATGGGCATTTGCGCGAGCATCATTTCCCATCGCTCTTCATCCGCACGGAAGTGCACCTCCGCCTCGCGTCGATTCGCGAGGTCGGCGCGGAGCAGCGCGATCGCTGTCATTCCGGCGCAAACTGTAGCCACGAAGAAACCGAGCTGCCAGAGCCGGGTGCGCCGCGCCCCGGCGATCGCGCTCGTCCAGTCTGCGGCCGCATGTCCACGCCCAGCGCCGCCTCCACCTTCCCGTCATGGCCATAAACCGGCGCCCAGACTCCAACCCAGCTTCCCCAGCGATCGGTGATTACCTCCTCGTTGAAATTTGTCTGGCCAGCCAGTGCGAGTTCGAGCCCTGGATCCTCCCCCGACCAGACCTCTCCGATTGGAGTGCGTAATTCATCTTCACCTTCGAGTCGGCCGTTTCGGTCGTAATCCGTCTCCGGATCGACGATCAGGACGGTGCGGCCCTCGGCGAGGCGGCGCATCGTGTAGATGGAACGGGCCAGCTTGTTCGCCTTCATCCAGCGTTTGGCCGCCTCGATGCAAGCCACATACGTGGGGTTATCGGGTGGCAACTCGAGGGTGATCCGCTCATGGCCGAGGTGCGCCAGCTCGGCGGCATAAGTCGGCGCGATCGTTTCAAAGAGGCGCTGAATGCGTTCCACCTCTTGCCGACCGGCGCTGTGGACCCGAAACCAACCGCCGACAAGCACGAGAGTGACGACGACCCACGTGA
>DASVRY010000464.1:0-2274 GCA_036388395.1 Chthoniobacteraceae bacterium | reverse complement strand
TCACCGGTCTGATCGCGCTGGTCTTCGTCTTTGCCTTGTCGATGTTTGGGATCTTCGAGATCCAACTCGGTGGCGGCACCACGACGCAACTGGATGCCCTCGCCCGGCGCGACGGATACGGCGGGGCCTTCATGCACGGGATGTTCACGACGCTGCTGGGAACTTCGTGCACCGCCCCATTTTTAGGATCGGCGCTCGGCGTCGCCTTTGTGCAGCCGGCGCCGATTGTCTTCGCGATTTTCACCGCCATCGCCGCGGGCATGAGCCTGCCGTATTTTCTGCTCACCTGGAAGCCGGCCTGGATGCGTTTCCTCCCCCGCCCTGGCGCGTGGATGGAGCGGCTGAAGCAGTTCATGGGTTTCCTCCTGCTCGCCGTGGTTGTGTGGCTGCTCGGAGTGCTCGGACAAAGTCGTGGCACTGATGCGCTCGTGGCGGTGATCTCTTTCCTCCTCGCGCTCGGGCTGGCGAGCTGGATGCTCGGCTCCTTCCAGCGGAGCGTGGTGACGTGGCTGCTGATCGTAGCGGTGCTGACGGCGAGCTGGTTTGTCTTCGTGCAAGAGAAGCTCACGACCGGCACCAAAGTAGAGACTGAGCTCAAGCAGGCGGGCGGCATCCCATGGGAAGTATTTACACCGGAGCGGGTCGAGGAAGCGGTGCGGAAGGGTCAGCCGGTGTTCATCGACTTCACGGCGGAGTGGTGTCTCAACTGCAAATACAACGAGAAGGCGGTGCTGGAGACGGATAAAGTGCGCGCGGCGATTGCGGAAAAAGGGGTGCTGCCGCTGAAGGGCGACTGGACGAATGCCGACCCGGTAATCACGGAGTGGCTGAAGAAATTCGGCCGGATCGGAGTTCCGGTTTACGTGCTCTACACGCCGGGGAAAAAGGAGCCGTTTGTTTTTCCGGAGATCCTCACCCAAGCGATGGTGCTGGAGCAGCTCGCGGGGATTCAGTAGAGCGCGCAACCCAGGGAGATCGTCCTTCTACTCGTCGTCGGTCCGGCAGGTAATTCCATGAACAACGCTCGTGGCGGCAGGGTCCCTCGGCTGCGCTCGGGATGACTTCTGGTGGTTCCGTCCGGCGGTCAGCTTCTCTGTTTCCTGCCTTCCTGCCTTCCAAATTCATCCACTGACTATGCGCTTTCCAGATCGGCGGTGGCGGCTTCCCACTCCCGCGTGAGGCGGGTGAGATCGGCAGTGACGGTTGCCAAGTCGCGGTTCAGCGACATCGCCTTGCCACCGGATTCGTACGCTCCGGAGTCTTCCAGCGCGGCGGTGAGTTCGGCCTGGCGGCCCTCGAGCGTGGCAATCCGCACCTCGAGTTCGGCGACGTGCTTTTCCTTGTCGCGCTTCAGCTTGGAAATGGCTTTGCGGGCTTCGGCCTCGGCGCGCCTTTGTTCCTTCTGCTCGCGCATTCCGGGACCTTTGCCAACGCGATCGCCTGCCACTGCCGCAGGCTGTGCGTTGTGGAGAGCTTCACCGGCGGTGAGCGCGGCGCGGGCAGAGGTCGCCTTCGACTTATCGAGGTAATACTGGTAATCGCCGGCATACGGCGTGAGCTGACCAGCACTGATGTGCAGGACGGTTCGTGCAATCTGGCGAATGAAGTGCACGTCGTGGCTGATTAAGATGAGCGTGCCTTCGTATTGCTCGAGCGCGCCGATCAGCGCATCAATGGAGCCGATATCGAGGTGCGTCGTCGGCTCATCCATGAGGAGCAGATTCGGCGGATCGAGGAGCAGCTTCACGAGTGCGAGCCGCGACTTCTCTCCCCCGCTGAGCACCGCGACCGGCTTGAAGACGTCGTCGCCGCGAAAAAGAAACGAGCCGAGCACCGTGCGCGCGGTTTGCTCAGGCACCGGATTTTCCGAGTCGAGCACGCACTCGAGCACGGTGTGCCGCATGTTCAGCATCTCCACGCGATGCTGCGAGAAGTAGCCGACGCGCACGTTGTAGCCGACTTCGCGCGCGCCGGTCTGCACCGGCAGCGCGCCGGAGAGCAGCTTCAGCAGCGTCGATTTACCCGCGCCGTTCGGCCCGACGAGCACCGTGCGTTGCCCGCGCTCTGCTTCGAAATCCAGCCCGCGATAGACCGTGAGATCCCCATAGGCGTGGTCCACGTTCTTCAGCGTGATTACCCGGGACCCGCTTCGCGCCGGCTGCGGGAAGCTGAACTTGATTGTCTTCTGCGCGGCGAGCGGCGCCTCGATCTTCTCCATTCGATCGATCTGCTTCAGCTTGCTTTGGGCCTGCGAAGCTTTGCTCGCCTTCGCGC
>DASVRY010000463.1:0-5492 GCA_036388395.1 Chthoniobacteraceae bacterium | reverse complement strand
GCTCCTGGAGAAGACTGTAAAGCTCGCGGATGATCTCCTGATCAAGCTCCGCCAAGGATCCGAGCGGAAAGCACAGGTCGTCTCCGAGATAGCGGCGGGCGCGGAAATTCTGCAGTTCGAGCGGAGCCAGATCGCGCAGGGGCAGGTTCATCATCACGTCAGCAAGCAAAGCAGATCGTTCGCCATTCAGGGAGCATTGATACTCTTGAAATCGCGCTTAAGCGCACCGCCGGGCGGCTTCTTCCGTGCGGCGGCACTCCGCCACTACGAAGCGGAAGCGAACCGGCTGCAGAACGGGTGCCGAATGTTTGGTAGCGATTTGTCGGAAAAGTCGCATGAATGAATCCGCGCACCCTAAGTCTTAGCTACACAGATATGAAAACCCCTCACGTTCTCACCCTGCTCTTCTCGGCGGCTGGCCTGCTCGGCAGCCTTGCCCCCCGGGCAGAGGCGGAAGTTTCCTTCAGCTTCTTTTACGATTCGCTCTCGCCGCACGGCGAATGGATCGAAGTAGGCGATTACGGCAATTGCTGGCGCCCCACCGGCGTAGACTCCAATTGGTCGCCTTACTCGGATGGATATTGGACCTATACCGACGCAGGGTGGACGTGGGTCAGCTACGAGGATTTCGGCGGCATCACCTATCACTACGGTCGCTGGGTGCAGGTGGAAGACGAGGGCTGGTGCTGGACTCCCGGCTACGAGTGGGGTCCCGCCTGGGTTTCCTGGCGGAATAGCGACGAGCACATCGGCTGGGCGCCGCTCCCGCCGGAAGCCAGCTTCCGCCGCGAGGTCGGTCTCAGCGTCTGGGTCGATACGAGCTACGATATTGCCCCTTCGTATTACAATTTCTGCGAAACACGCCATTTCGGTGCGCCGCTGCTTCGCCCCGTGATCATCGATCGCTCGCAGAACGTCACGATCATCGAGAACACGGTGAACATCACGAACATCACCTACAACAACTACAGCAAGGTGGTGTATAACGGCGGACCGAATTACGCCGCAATCAACCGTCGGAGCGATCGCTCCATCCCCTCTCTGAAGCTCGTGAGGAACACGAACATCGACGGGATCAACGGCCGGAATGGCCGAGGCGGAGGGAAAGATCGCCGCGGACTGCCACGCTCCGTCCAGCGCGGAAATCAGCTCGAAGTCTTTGCTCCAGATGTCGTGCGGAACGATCGCGACGCGGACTCCATTCGCCCCAAGCGGAAAGTCCCCGGTGAGAAAGTGCGGCGCGGCCTGGCTGAAGTGAAGGATGAAGGCGTTCGGAACCGCCTCCGGGACAAGCTGCGGAAGGAGAGCAATGGCCTCACCGCCGAGACGGCTCCAGCTCGCCCCGTTCAAGCATCTGACCTTCAGGGCGTGCCGCAGAAGGCGGATCCCAACGCGCCATCGCAGGCTGGGACCGGAAAAAACCGACGTGACCGGCAGGGTCGCGAAGATCGGCCCGCGGGCGACAACACCGCAGATCGTGGGAAGGCGAATAAGAATCGCAAGCCCTCCGACATCATCGCCGCTCCCGAACCAGTGACGCCGCCCACAGACGGACAAACAGCGGCAACTCCGGAACGCGGGAATGCATCTGAAGAAGGAAAGCAGAATCGCCGCGAGCGCCGTGAGGCTGCCGCTGATGCACAGGAGCAGAACGCTGGAGAGCGCAACGAGAACAAGGTTGCGCGCCAGGCCGAGAAGCAGCGCCGGGATGCAGCAGAGCAAGGTGCAGGCGACGGCGACGGCAAGCGTCGCCAGGATCGGAACGCGAACGCAGCGGAACAATCGAACGAAGGCCAATCCGATCAGCGGGCGGAGAAACTCCGGCAGCGGCAGGCGGAAGCTACCCGGCAACAGGCGGCAGCGGATCAGACCCGCCGCGAAATGAATGCCGATCGCGCTGCCAACGAGGCTCGCCGTCAGCAACAGCAGGCTGCACGAGCCGCGGAAGAGAACACGTCACGACAGACTGAACGTGCTGAACAGCGCCGCGAGCAGCAGCAGCGTGCGGCTACACGAGACGCGGGTGACGAGCGCGCCGCGCAGATGGCGCGTCAGCGGGCTGCTCAGCAAGCGCAGGGACAAGCTGCAGAACGTCGCCAACAACAGATGCAACAACAGCGCGCGCAAGGGCAGCAGGAACGGGCCTTCGAAGCACAGCGTCAGCGTGCGATGGAGTCGCGGCAGCAGCGCGCCCAGGAAATGCAGCAGCAACGTGCCTCGCAAATGCAGCAACAGCGGGCTTCGCAGATGCAGGAACAGCGTGCAGCTCAAATGCAGCAGCGCTCAGCGCAAGCTCAACAGCAGCGTGCTGCGCAGATGCAACAACAGCAGCAGATCCGTCGCCAGCAAGCCGCTCCCCAAGGTGGAGGCGGCGGCGGGGGCGGCGGAAAACGGAAGAAGGATAAGAACGAGGAGTAAGTTTCACTGAGAAACGAGGCCGGCACTGCGACACACCTCGCGTGCCGGCCTTTTGCTTTTGCACCTCCCGAGCTAGCGCTCCCGAACCGCAGTGGACGTAACCACGGATGGAACGGATCTAACCAATGGGGGAAGATTACGATCGGTAATCGTGCATCTCGCCTGCCTCCGTTCTCCATATCCGCTCCATTCGTTGCATATGTGGTGAGGGATCACCTTCTGGGAAGCGCCCGCACCTTCGGGACTCATTTATCAACCAGCAAATACTGCTGGCGGTGGCTTGGCTCGCATGCAAGTGTCGCCGCTCCTCATGAAATCCAAAGGTCCTCTCGCCATCGCGATCGCCCTGTCTGTCCTCGCCACGCCTGCAGTTCAGAGCGCCGATCCCGTCAAAAAGCCCGTCTCACCCAAGAACTCCGGCGAGAAGAAGGCAACGCCCGCTTCGCAGCCAGCAGCCGAAGCAGCACCAGCGAAAGTCGAGGCAGGACCTGCGATTTCCGACCCGGTTGCTGTTGTCGAAGGGGCCGAGATTAAGAAGGCCGATCTCGACGCTGCTTTGACCGCTGCGCTCGCCCAAGGCGGACGCTCCGCTGCCGACATTCCTCCTGAACAGAAACTCGGCGCCTACAACATGGTGCTCGAGGATCTCATCGCCGAGAAGTTGATCAACAAGCGGTCAGCGGATATCCAGATCACCGACGACGAAGTCACGGCAACTCTCAAGCGATTCACCGGCGGCGCTCCAGACGAGCAGGTCAAGGAGCAGATCGAGAAAAGCGGGCGCACCATGGAGGTCGTCCGTCAGGATATTCGCCAGTCCCTTCGCCAACAGCGCTGGGTGGAAGATCAGGTGAAGGGCAAAGTCGAAGTGACGGACGCTGAAGCGGAAGAATTTTACAAAGCCAATCAGGACAAGTTCAAGGCGCCGGAGCGGGTTCGTGCCAGCCACATCCTCATTGCCGTCCCAGCCGACGCAAAGCCAGAAGCTGTGGTCGAGAAAGAGAAAGCTGCGCAGGCCATTGCCGCCCGCGTGAAGAAAGGAGAAGACTTCGCCAAGCTGGCGCAGGAGCTTTCGGAGGATCCGAGCGCGAAGCAGAATTCGGGCGATCTCGATTTCTTCGGCAAAGAGCAGATGGTGCCGGAATTCTCCGAGGCCGCCTGGAAAATGAAGAAGGGCGACATCAGTGATCCTGTGCGGAGCCAGTTTGGCTACCACATCATCAAGGTCACCGATCGCAAAGATCCCGAAACGGTTGATCTCGCCAAAGCCAAGCCCCAGCTCATGGCCTACCTCCAGCAGCAGAAGAAGCAGGTCGAGGTCGAAAAGCTCGTGAAAGGGATCCGTGCGGGCGCTGAAGTGAAGGTAAATCTTCCTCCTGCACCTCCGGAACCAGCGGGCGGTCCAGAAGCTGAAGGCGCCGGCCCAGCGTCGGCACCGAAAGCTCCCTAAGGACCTCTTCGGGGTACTCCCGAGTCCCTGAAGGCGCTGGTCTGTCGCGAATGCATTCGCTTCCCCTGCGGAAGCGGAGCGGGTATTTATCCGTTTAGTCGAGCCTCTGCATGTCGCGAAAATCCAGGAAACACGTTGGCCTAATCGGCCTTGGCATCATCGGCAGCCGCGCCGCTGCCGGCCTGCGTGCGGCGGGCTACCAGACCTACGTCTGGAACCGCACGCCCCGGGCGACGCCAAACTTCCTTGCCTCTCCCGCCGAGGTGGCGCAGGTCTGCGAAATCATCCAGATCTTCGTCGCTGATGCGCAGGCACTCTTCGACGTCATCCAGGCGTTCGGCGACACGCTGACGGCGGATCACGTGATTATCTGCAGCGCAACTGTTGGCCCGGAAGCAACGCTTGAAGCTGCAAAGCTAGTCGGCGACAAAGGGGCCCGTTTTCTCGACGCGCCGTTTACCGGAAGCAAGGGCGCGGCTGAGAAACGGGAGCTCGTCTACTACATCGGCGGCGATGAAGCGACTTTCCTGCGGGCGAAGCCGGTCCTGGAAGCGACGAGCAAGGCAATCATCCGCATTGGCGCTATCGGCCAGGCAGCCGTAATTAAGGTGGTAACAAACATGATCGCGGCGGTGAGCATTCAGACGCTCGCCGAAGCTCTGGCAATCGTGCGCAAAAGCGGCCTCAAGCCGCAGGCTCTCGAAGCTGCTCTCGAACACAACGCCTGCCGCTCGGGAACGATGGAGCTGAAGCTGCCCAAGATGCTTACGGGCGATTACGACCCGCACTTTTCGCTCAAGCACATGTTCAAGGACGTGCAGCTCGGGATTCACATGGCCAACGCGCTGGATGTGGAGATTCCTGCGACTACGGTCAGCGCGGGCGTGATGTATGGCGCGCTCAACCACGGCTGGGGTGACCTCGACTTTTCGGCGATCTTCAAAGTCTACGAGCCGTTGCTTGCGAAAATGCCCCCCGTTATCGCCGAGGCTGCAGCGCCTTCGGAAGAGAAGCTCCCATTACCGCAGCAGCCGCACGGTGAGAGCAGTGCCGGGAGGAAGGGCGACGCCTCTCCGGGTAACGCGAACTCGCCCGCAAGGGCTTCCACGGCTTCTGGCGAGGACGATGGTCTGCTGGAAGTAGTCCGAGCCGTACCGAAGGACGCCAAGCCAACCGGGGAACCCACTTCAGACGCTGCAACTCCATCGAGCGAGGGCGGCTCGTCTGGCGTCGCACCTGCCGAGGCCGGCGGGAATCCCCTCAACCGCCTACGACGTTTCTTTTCCTCCGATCAAAAGTGACGACCCGTGACGAAAAGCTGGCAGCAGTTTACGCCCGCTGCCGCACGGAGGGCGGCGTGGTCGACCTCTCTACGCGGGTAAAGCTTCGCGTCACCGGCGCGGATCGCGTCCGTTACCTGAACGGCCAGCTCACCTGCGACGTCCGGAAGCTCACTCCGGGCGTGGCAGTTGCAGCGTGCGTCCTCACGGCTAAAGGGAAGCTGTGTGGCGAGGTGCTCATCACCGCCGCCCCTGAGGCCGTTTACATCGACGGCGATCCGAGTTTGCGCGAAGCGCTGCCGGCTCGTCTTGAGCGCTACATCGTCGCGGATGATGTCGCCGTC